>JAVKCR010000514.1:0-11272 GCA_040222645.1 Rhodospirillales bacterium | reverse complement strand
CGAACCGGCTGGACGACGCCTTCTTTCCGGAGCTTCCGAACCACTACCGCGGCAAGGTGCGTGATGCCTACGACCTCCCGGACGGCCGCCGGATCATGATCGCCACTGACCGCCAGTCGGCTTTCGACGTGGTTCTCGCCTCGGTGCCGCTGAAGGGCCAGGTGCTGACCCAGACCGCGAAATTCTGGTTCGAGAAGACCGCCGACATCTGCCCGAACCACGTGATCAGCTTTCCCGACCCCAACGTCACCGTCGCCCGCCGTCTCGACATGCTGCCGATCGAGATCGTGGTGCGAGATTATCTCACCGGCTCCACCGACACCTCAATCTGGAAGATGTACGAGGCCGGGTCCCGCGAGGTCTACGGCCATCCCCTGCCCGACGGTCTGCGCAAGAACGACAAGCTGGCCTCGACCATCATCACGCCGACCACCAAGGCGGAGGTCGGTGGCCACGACGCGCCGATCACGGCGGCCGAGATCGTCGCCACCGGCATCCTGAGCCAGGAACGCTGGGACGAACTGGCCCGCCTCTCGCTGGCCCTGTTCGCGCGCGGCCGCGAGATCGCCGCGGAACACGGGCTGATCCTCGTCGACACCAAGTACGAGTTCGGCACCGATGCGGACGGCAGTTTCGTTCTCGCCGACGAGGCGCATACACCGGATTCGAGCCGCTACTGGCGGGCTTCCAGCTATACCGGGCGGCATGCGGCCGGTCAGGAACCGGAGAATCTCGACAAGGAGTTCCTGCGGCTCTGGGTCAGCGCGCGCTGCGATCCCTACACGGAGCCGGTTCCGGAGATTCCCGACGAGACCCTGATCGAGTTCAGCGGAAGATACGTGACGCTTTTTGAAACCGTCACCGGCCTGCCCTTCACCACCACGGACATGACGGTACCGGTGCGGGACCGCATTCGCGCCGCCCTCGCCCGCGAGTTTCCCGAGTATTTCTGACCGCGCCATGTCCGCGCCGCCGACGGATTAATATGTACGGACAGTAGTGCATATCCGTTCAGCGCCGCTATACTGGCGCCCCAACGGACCGGAAACCCCGATGGATTTCAACAATATCGCCTTTGTCGCCGGGGAAACCCAGGGTGCGGCGCAGGCACTCCAACGGCTGAAGCAGCGCTACACCAACGTCTCGCCCGACGAGGCGGACGTCATCGTTGCGCTCGGCGGCGACGGCCTGATGCTGGAGACGCTGCACAGCCACCGTGCGCGCGGCGTGCCGATCTACGGCATGAACCGGGGCACCGTCGGCTTCCTGATGAATTCCTACAGCGAGGAGAATCTCCTCGAACGGCTGAAGGCGGCGGAGGCGATCGAACTCAACCCGCTCGCCATGAAGACCCGCGACATGGATGGCAGGGAGCATACCGCGCTCGCCGTCAACGAGGTCTCGCTGCTGCGCCAGACCCGCCAGGCGGCACGCATTCGAATCTCTGTCGACGGCAAGGTGCAGCTCAAGGACCTGGTCTGCGATGGCATCATCGTCGCGACCCCGGCCGGGTCGACCGCCTACAACCTCTCGGCCCACGGGCCGATCGTGCCGCTCGGCGCCAAGCTGCTGGCACTGACCCCGATCAGCGCCTTCCGTCCCCGCCGCTGGCGCGGCGCGCTGCTGCCGGACACCGCCGCCGTTGCCCTCGATATCGTCGAGGCGCAGAAGCGGCCGGTTTCCGCCGTCGCCGACTTCACGGAAATCAGAAACGTCGTGCGGGTCGAGATATCGCAGGACCGCTCGACCGGGCTCACCCTTCTCTTCGATCCCGAACACAATCTCGAGGACCGCATCATTGCCGAACAGTTCCTGCCATGAGTGATGCCGCGCAGAAATCTCCCTTGAAGGACCCGGCGCTCTGGCGGGCCTGGCTGCTGACCGTCGTCATCGGCGCCGCTGGCGGCTGGCTGTTCGCCTGGTTCAGCATGCCGCTCGGCTGGATGACCGGATCGATGGTCTTCACCACCATAGCCGCCGTCTCCGGCCTGCGGATGGAGTTTCCGCGACCGCTGCGCAACGGCCTGATCGTGATCCTCGGGCTGATGATCGGCTCGACCTTCACGCCGGAAACCCTGAAACATGCCCTCGGCTGGTGGCCGACATTGCTCGGGGTCGTCGTCTTCTCCACCCTCGCCACGGCCGGGGTGATGTTCTACCTGAAACGAACCGGCAAGTTCCGCCCCTCGACCGCCTATTTCTCGGCCGCTCCCGGCGGATTCGGCGAGATGGTGATCATCGCGGAGAGCTACGGGGCGAACGTGCCCCGGGTTGCGCTGGTCCACACGACCCGAATCTTCATCGTCGTCCTGCTGCTGCCGCTCTGGTTCCGCATCTTCGAGGGCTACGTGCCGCCCGACATCATCACCACGCAGATCGGCGGCGATCTGCATATCAAGGACATCCTGATCCTGCTCGCCGCCGGGATTGTCGGTTATTTCGGCGCGAAAATGCTGCGTATCCCGGCCCCGCAGATGACCGGCGCGATGATAGCCTCCATCACCGTGCATGTGCTGGGCTTCACCGATGCCGCACCGCCGGGTTACCTGATCGCAGCGGCACAGCTGGCGCTCGGCTGCTCGGTTGGGGCGAAGTTCACCGGGATCACCCGCAAGACGGTCGTCGAAACGGTCGGACACGGGATTGTCGCGACCTGCCTGATCATCGTCATCGCCATCCTGATCGCCTGGGCGCTCGACGGCTGGACGGATTACCCGATGATAACCCTGTTCCTGGCCTTCGCGCCCGGCGGATTCGCGGAGATGTCACTGATCAGCCTGACGCTGGGGATCGAGACGGCCTTCGTTTCGACCCACCATCTTGCACGATTGCTGTTCGTGGTGTTGGCGACGCCGCTGTTCTTCCGGTTCTTCCGGAAGCTTATCGAGCAGACTCCCAAAGCAGGCCCGGGACCGAGTAGCTGACGCTGACGCCGAACTCCCCGGCCAGTTTCGCGACATTGCCGGCCTCGGGCACTTCCCCCGGCTGGATGCCAAGCCGTTCGGCGTAGATGCCACGGGCGACGAACACGCCGGCCACCCCGGCCGCGTTGGCGGCGGCGATATCGGTGCGGAAACTGTCACCCACCATCACCGCGCGGGACTTGTCGATGCCGATCAGGCGGAGCGCCTCCTCCAGCACGTTCGCATGTGGCTTGCCGTAATAGCGCACCACGCCACCGAGTTCCTCGAACCGGGCCGCGATCGCCCCGGCGCAGATCTCGCGCCGTCCGCCGCGGATCACCTCGAGGTCGGGATTGGCGCAGATCGCGGGCAGATTGCGCTCAACCAGCGACATGAGCACCTCGTCGTAATCGCTCGCCTTGTCCTCGGCCCCGTAAGCGCCGGTGATCAGGCCGAAGCTCGCCTCGGCCGCCGAATCCACCTGGTTGAGGAAACCGCCATCCAGCATGGTCAGGTCGCGTTCCGGGCCGATATGCAGGCAATCGCGTCCGAGGGTGCGAACGAAATCGTCATCCCGGTCACGCAGCGCCCGCCAGGCGACATCGCCGCTGGTGACCACGTCCTGGTAGCATTCCCGCGGCACGCCGAACTTGGTCAGTTGCTCGATCACCGCCATGTTTCGACGCGGGGCGTTCGAGAGGAACACCGCCTTCTTGCCGGCCTTGCGCATGTTCTCGAGACAATCGATGGCGCCGGGATAGGCCTGCACCCCGTCATGCATGACGCCCCAGAGGTCGAGCACGAAGCCGTCGGTCCGGTCGGCGATCTCGGCAAGACCGCCGATCATTCGGGGAAGTGTCATGGCTTTTCCTTCAGTTTCCGGCAGAGGTCCCGACGGCGTCCGCGATCGAGGCGAAGCCCCCGGCTTTCAGCCTGTCCGCCAGCCCGGCATTGATGTCGTTCACGAGGCCCGGCCCTGCATAGACCAGTGCGGTATAGAACTGGATGAGCGAGGCCCCGGCGGTGATGCGGTCCCAGGCATCCCGCGCGTTGGAAATGCCCCCGACTCCGATCAGCGGCACGCCTGCTCCGAGCAGCGCACGCATGTCCTTCAGCGTCTGCAGCGCGAGCCCGGTGAGCGGCCGGCCGGACAAGCCGCCAGCCTCGGACTTGGCCGCGCCTTTCAGGCTCTCGGGCCGCCCGATGGTGGTGTTGCTGACGATCAGGCCGTCGATGCCCCCTGCCCCGACGGCGCCGGCGATATCCGCCTTGTCGCTGTCGCCGAGGTCGGGGGCGATCTTCACCAGCACTGCCGGCACATTGTCTTTCGGCAGTTCCGACCGGACCGCGTCGACGATCGCCGAAAGCTCGGCAGCGCCTTGCAGCGCGCGCAGCCCCGGCGTGTTCGGCGAGGAGACGTTGACCACGAGGTAGTCGGCAAGGGCACCGAGTTCACGGGCGCCGATGGCGTAATCGTCGGCCGCTTTCTCCGTATCCTTGTTCTTGCCGAGATTGACCCCGACGATGCCCGCCGAACGATCGCGCGCGGCAAGACGCTGTTTCACCGCCGCGACGCCGTCGTTGTTGAACCCCATGCGGTTGATCACCGCCCGGTCTTCCGGCAGCCGGAACAGCCGCGGCTGCGGATTGCCCGCCTGCGGGCGCGGCGTCACGCTGCCGATCTCGACGAAACCGAAGCCGAGCCGCAGCATGGCATCCGGCACTTCCGCGTTCTTGTCGAAGCCGGCGGCAAGGCCGACCGGGGACGGGAATTCAAGGCCGAACAGCCGCTGCTTGAGGGCGGGGTCAGGCTTGGCGGACGTCGAGCCGCCGAACCCTGTCTTGAGGGCGGCAATGGTCAGACGGTGGGCGCGTTCCGCCGGCAACAGACGCAAGCCGGCAACGATGCAGCCGCCAAGACTCATCCCGCGACATGCCCCGGAAAGACGTGGCGCCCGTCCTCGCCGAGCGGCAACGGGTCCACCCGGACCGCCGCGGTGACCGGCAACGCCCCGTAGAGATGCGGGAACAGCTGCCCGCCGCGCGACGGTTCCCATTTCAGCGCATCGCCCAGCCTGCCGGCATCGACGGTGAGCAGCAGCAGGCCAGATTGTCCGGCACGGTGTTTCGCCGCGCTCTCGACGATCTGGGCGGCCGTCGAGAAATGGATGAACCCGTCCGCCGCGTCCTGCGAGGAACCGGGATAGCTGCCGGTGGCGAGGGCAGTTTCCCACTCTTCCGCGCGGCACATGTGAAAGATGGTCTGATCGGTCATGGCGGCAAAACTATCCGACGCCCGCGCGTTGTCAAAGCGGTTCGGGCGGCGGCATTGCCTGCCCGCCCGGCTCCGATAAGATGGCCCGTAGAGAGCGAGGGAGACATCTCATGAAGGTACCCGGCGGCAACGGCATCATCTGGAGCAACGGCGCCTGGCATGACGGTGACGAACCGCTGCTTCGGGCCAAGGCGCACGGCGTCTGGCTCGGCGGCATGGTGTTCGACGGCGCGCGATCGATCGACGGCAAGGCGCCGGACCTCGACCGCCATTGCCAGCGCGCCATCGCCTCGGCGCTCGCCATGGGCCTGGCGCCCGCGGTTCCGGCAGACGAGATCATCCGGCTCGCGATCGAAGGGGTCGCGAAGTTTCCGGCAGAGAAGCAGCTCTATATCTGCCCGATGTTCTATGCCGACGGCGGCTTCATCGTGCCCGACCCGGACACCACGCGGTTCATGCTGGCGATCCAGGAAAGCCCGCTCCCCTCGCCCGCCGGCTTCTCCGCCGCGCTGACTAAGTTCCGCCGGCCGTTGCCGGAGACGGCGCCCACGGCGGCCAAGGCCTCCTGCCTCTACCCCAACGTGGCGCGCGGCGTGACCGACGCCAGGTCCCGCGGCTACGAGACCGCGGTGGTGCTGGACGCGCTCGGCAACCTCGCGGAATTCTCCTACGCCAACCTGTTCTTCGCCAAGGGCGGCGTGGTCCATACCCCGGCGATCAACGGCACCTTCCTCAACGGCATCACCCGGCAGCGGACCATCGCGCTGCTCCGGGACCGCGATATCGAGGTGCAGGAACGCACCTGCAGCTATGACGAGATGATGCAGGCCGACGAGGTGTTCGCGACCGGCAACTACGCCAAGGTCTATCCGGCGACCCGTATCGACGGCCGCGAATTGCAACCCGGCCCCCTTTACCGCATGGCGCGAAATGCCTATTTCGAATTTTCGGGCGTGAAGGACCCGTTTGCATAAGCTCCCTCGTCCTGAACTCGTTTCAGGACGAGGCTGGAAGGAGGAGAAAGAAATTGATCAGGGCCGCCGCCGCCATTCTGGCCTCTTTCCTGCTTTTCCCCTACGCCGGAGCTTCCGCCGGGAACCTCCCCGCCTCGGCCGAGGAACGCCTTGAGCTCGCCCGCGACCTGACCGCGGCGATCGAGGACGAGTACGATTTCAGGCAGGTTGTCGATCTCTACAGATCCGCCGCCGAGGACGGCATCACCATCGCCAAGTACGAACTGGCCGAACTCTTGTCGGTCGGGCGGCAGGAATGGGCCGACTACATCACCGCGGCCCGGCTCTACAAGGAAGCCGCCGCCGAAGGGCACCGGCCGTCACGCTGCATCTGCGGCTGGATGTTCGCGGCCGGCATGTACGGCCAGGACGTCGATTATTCCCGCGCTCACGCCCTGCTGACACTTGACGGCAAGGATGTCTGCAAGGGCATGGACCAGGCAATCACCCGGGTGGAAGGCCGCCTCAACGAGGTCGATCGGCACCGTGCACGCACCTATGCCGGCGCCTGGCTGGCCGGCGATGTCGAGGAGATACTGGAACTGCAGTAAAGGCGGCCCCCTCATCCCGAACTCGTTTCAGGATCTCGGGAGAACAGTCCGAGCCCGTCAAGAAAACCTCAGGCAATTCGGTCGAGGTCCTGAAACGAGATCAGGACGACGAAACCCTTCAGGCCGCGTTGAGGTCTTCCCCGGCGATCACCCGGTCGAGCAAAGCCAGCGTCTCGTTCATGCCGTAGAGCGCGATGAAGGATCCCAGGCGCGGCCCCTGTTCCTGGCCCAGCAGGATCTCGTAGAGCGCCTTGAACCAGGCCCGCAGGTCGGCGAAGGCATCCCGCTTGCCCACTTCGTAGACTTCGGTCTGGATCGCTTCCGCATCCGCATCCGCCGGCAGGGCGCGCAGTGCCGCCGCGAGGTCGCGGATCGCCTCGATTTCCTCCGGACTCGCCGCGCGGTAGCTTTTGTGCGGGCGGACGAAATCCCGGTAGTAATTGATCGCGAAGCCGACGAGGCTGTCGAGGGTCGGCGCCGTCGCCGGTGTCGCATCCGGCGCATAGCGAGAGATGAAGCCCCAGAGCACCGACTTGTCCTCGGTATTACAGACGCTCGCCAGGTTGAGCAGGATGTTGAAGCCGAGATGGCTCTTTTCTATCGGCGGATTGCCGCGGTGAATATGCCAGACCGGGTTCTGAAGCTGCTGCGCCTCGTCCTGTTCCGGGAACTTCTCGAGGAAGGTCAGGTAATCGTCGACACTGCGCGGGATGACGTCGAAATAGAGACGCTTCGCCTTGCGCGGCGAGTTGAACATGTAAAGCGACAGCGATTCCGGATTGGCATAGCGCAGCCATTCCTCGACCGCGAGGCCGTTGCCCTTGGTCTTCGATATCTTCTGGGCATGCTCGTCGAGGAACAGTTCGTAATTGAAACCTTCCGGCGGATTGGCCCCGAGCACCCGGCAGATCGCGCTCGACTGCTTCACGGAATCGATCAGGTCCTTGCCGGACATCTCGTAATCGACGCCGAGCGCCGCCCAGCGCATCGCCCAGTCCGGCTTCCATTGCAGCTTGCAATGTCCGCCGGTGACCGGAACCGTGACCAGTTCGCCGGTTTCCGGGTCGTTGTAGCCGATGGTACCGGCTTCCGCATCGCGCTCGACCACGGGCACCTGCAGCACCACCCCGGTGCGCGGGCAGACCGGCAGGAACGGGCTATAGGTCTGGCGGCGTTCCGGGCCCAGGGTAGGCAGCATGACGCCCATCACCTTGTCGTAGTTCCGCAGCATCAGCAGCAACGTCTCGTCGAACTCGCCGGACTTGTAGCTCTCGGTCGAGCTCTTGAACTCGTACTGGAAGCCGAAGGAGTCGAGGAACTGACGCAGCATGGCGTTGTTGTGATGGCCGAAGCTCTCATGGGTGCCGAACGGATCCGGAATCTGCGTCAGCGGTTTGCCGAGATTGTCGGCCAGCACCTTGGCGTTCGGGATGTTGTCCGGCACCTTGCGCAGGCCGTCCATGTCGTCGGAAAAGGCGACCAGGCGCGTCGGTATGTCGGAAATCTGTTCGAAGGCGAAACGCACCCACGAGGTGCGCGCGACTTCTCCGAAGGTACCGATATGCGGCAGTCCCGATGGGCCGTAGCCGGTCTCGAACAGCACGTAGCCTTTCTCGGGGCCGGAATTCCCGTAGCGCTTCAACAGGTTGCGCGCTTCCTGGAAAGGCCAGGCATTGGAATTCATGGCAAGCTCGCGGCGGGCGTCGGACATCTGCGGTTTCCGGGTATCTGGACAGGCGCGGAACCTATTCCCCGCACCGTTCATGGTCAAGCAGGCCAACTGCCATTCCGCATGGCGCAACCCGGCGGAACGGCTACCATCGTGCCATGAGTCGTGCTGCCCCCGAGAGCCAGTCCGGACCGAACATCCAGCCGCCCGTGCTGGTTGCCGGCCATAGTGACGGCGTCTGGTTGACCCCGGACGGCGTGGTGGAACGCCTGCCGCTCAAGCGCCTCAAGAAACTGGCCGAGGCGGAGGCGCCGCTGATCTGCCATGCACGGTCGACGTCAACCCGCCTCGGCGGCCAGCCCTTCCGGGCCTACGACATCCTCGAACTCTTCTGTTTCGCCTTCCCGGCGCAATTCGCGGTGCCGACCCCGGCGGGACTTGCCCGCTATTTCGGGAACGCCCTGCCGAAATCCCCCGAGGGAGAGGCGGAAAGCCTGCTCTCCTCCGTTGCCGCCTGCCTCGATGCGCTCGGCATGGAGACCGGGGTCGCCGGCGACCGGGCGCGGCGCATCGCCTGGGCGATGGCGCGCAACGGCTGGATCTGGGGACCGGCGGTGCTCGGCGCGCTCGGCGTCACGGACGAGGAACCGCACTCGACCAATGTCGCTGCGGGCCTGCGCGTCTGGACCGCACTCTCCGACTGGTCAGACCACCAGGGGCCTGAAGCGCAGCCGTCATCCTTTCCGGTTTCCCCGGCCGAGGCGCGGCAGCGTCTCACGGACCTGATCGGGCGAGATGCGGAGGACCGGCCGCAGCAGGCGGACTATACCTCCGCCGTCTCGGCCGCCTTCCAGCCACGCAATGTTGTCGACAGACCCAACGTGGTGCTGGCGGAAGCCGGGACCGGCGTCGGCAAGACGCTCGGCTACATCGCGCCGGCATCGGTCTGGGCCGAGAAGAACGACGGTGCGGTCTGGATCTCGACCTACACCAAGAACCTGCAGCGCCAGATCGACACCGAACTCGACCGTCTGTACCCCGACCGGTCCGAGAAGACCCGAAAGGTGGTCGTCCGCAAGGGCCGGGAGAACTATCTCTGCCTGCTCAACCTGGAGGAAGCCGTCCTCGGCCTGCCGACGCGGCCAGAGAACGCCGTGGCGCTCGGGCTGATGGCGCGCTGGACGCTGGCGACGCGCGACGGCGCCGTTTTCGGCAGCGATTTCCCGACCTGGCTGGCCGACCTGCTTGGCCGGGGCCGTACGCTCGACCTCACTGACAGCCGCGGCGAGTGCGTCTACGCGGCCTGTCCCCACTACGGCAAATGCTTCATCGAACGCGCGATAAGGCGCTCGCGCCGTGCCGATATCGTCGTCGCCAACCACGCATTGGTAATGATCCAGGCCGCGATGGGCGGCGGCGGCGACGGCATGGTGCCGACCCGCTACGTCTTCGACGAGGGCCACCACCTGTTCGACGCCGCGGACAGCGCCTTTTCCGCCCATCTTTCGGGGGCGGAGGCGGGCGAGTTGCGGCGCTGGCTGCTGGGCGCGGAGGAACGCGGCCGGTCGCGGGCACGCGGACTGAAGCGCCGCATGGAAGACCTGCCCGCCGGCGACACGGACATCTGGGACCACCTGGAAGACGTGGTGCATGCGGCTCGCGCGCTCCCCGGTCCGGGCTGGCGGAACCGGCTCACATCTGCGCAACCCACCGGTCCGCTGGAGACCCTGCTCTGCCGCGTTCGCGACCAGGTCTATGCCCGCTCACCCGACAGCAACTCGCCCTACGGGCTCGAAACCGAGACCAACGAGCCGGTTCCGGGGCTGGCGGAAGCCGCCGCCGAGGCCGGCGCCGCGCTCAAGCGTCTCGCCGCACCCCTGTCGAAGCTCTCCGAGGCCCTCGCCAACCTGATGGACGACGAAGCGGCCGATCTGGATACGCCGACCCGCAACCGCATCGAGGCGATTTCGCGCGGCATCACGCGCCGCCGCGAACAGGTGGTCGCCTGGGCATCTATGTGCGGTTCGGTCGGCGAGGCCGTGCCGCCGGAATTCGTCGACTGGTTCTCGGTCGAACGTTCCTTCGGCCAGGATTCCGACGTCGGCATGCGCCGCCACTGGATCGACCCCACCATACCGCTCGCCGCCACCGTATTCCGCCCGGCCCATGGCGTGCTGATCACGTCCGCCAGCCTGAGGGACGGCGCCGGCGACCCCGAGCAGGACTGGCGCGCCGCCGAACAGCGCACCGGCATGCCCTGGCTGGAAGACCCGCCCGTCCGGGTGCAGGTCTCCTCCCCCTTCAACTACCCGGAAAACACGCGTGTCTTCATCGTCAACGATGTCCGCAAGGATCGGATGGACCAGGTGGCGGCCGCCTACCGCGAACTGTTCCTCGCTTCCGGTGGCGGCGGCATCGGGCTGTTCACCGCGATCTCCCGCCTCCGCGACGTGCAGAGCCGGATTGCGGCCGACATGCAGCAGGCCGGCATCCCGCTGCTGGCCCAGCATGCTGACGGCATCGATATCTCGACCCTGATCGACATGTTCCGGGAGGACCGGGACGCTTGCCTGCTCGGCACCGATGCCGTGCGCGACGGGGTTGACGTGCCGGGTCAATCCCTCCGCCTGCTGGTGTTCGACAGAGTGCCCTGGCCGCGCCCGGACATCCTGCACAAGGTTCGGCGCAGCGCCTTCGGCGGACGCACCTACGACGACATGATCGCCCGCTTCCGCATGAAACAGGCTTTCGGACGCCTGGTCCGACGGCAGGATGACCGCGGCGCCTTCGTGCTGCTCGATCCGATGATGCCAAGCCGCCTGCTCGGCGCCTTTCCGGACGGCGTGCCGGTTATACGCACG
>JAVKCR010000513.1:0-6919 GCA_040222645.1 Rhodospirillales bacterium | reverse complement strand
CCCGCGACATATCCGAACAATCGCGGTGTCCGACGGCGCATCAACGCAAGCAGGCATCCGGCACCGGCGGCAAGCAGGAGCGCGGTCAGGTGGCTGACATGGTCGAAGGGTATGTCCCGGTAGTATTCGTTCCAGTCGAAGGAATGATCTAGCGGGCTGGTATAGGGCACCCAGACATATATCCAGTAGGAGACGAAGAGCAGATTGCCAAGCGAGAAGCCGGCGATCAGGCAGTTCGACAGCGGTGCCGGCTTCCCGGTCATGCCAGCTCGTATTGTGCCAACTGGGCGCGATGGATGTCGCTCTTGCCGTCGCAATGCGTCAGCAGCATGGCCAGGTGGCCATCGCCCGGCGCCAGCATCAGTTCGCCGCCGAACCGGTCGCGGTAGCGTTCCGACTGGTTGATCCATCCCGCCGGTTCGACGCCGCCGGCGGTGATCAGGATCGGGCAATCATTGGCCGGCCGCGCATTCAGCGCATTGCAGCGTTCGGCCATGTCGGGGGTCAGGTGCAGGTCGTCATTGACGCTGATGCGCAGCGCCGGCGCGGGATCGAAGATACCGCTCATCAATGTCGCGCCCTTGATCAGGTCCCCGGGCAGCCCGCGTGTCGTCCAGTCATGGCCGAGTGCCATGGCGGCGAGATGCGCGCCGGCGGAATGACCGGCAATGAACAGCCGGTCCGGATTGCCGCCGTGGGCCGCCACGTTCCGCGCTGTCCATTCCACCGCCTCGAGGGATTCGGCGACGATCTCGTCGAGCGTCACCGTCGGGCAGAGATCGTACTCGACCATCACGGTGGTGATGCCGGCAGGGGTAAAGGCGCCGGCGACGAAGGCGAATTCCTCCTTCTTCCGGGCGCGCCAGTAGCCCCCATGAATGAAGACCATGACGGGGGCAGACGGGTCCCCGGCCGGGAAGATGTCGATTGTCTGGCGCTCGCGCGGCCCGTAGCGGAGGTCCGTGACATGTGGAATCGTCGCTCGGGCCTCGTCGCTGCGCGCCTGGAAGATCAGATCCCAGTTGCCCTGGTTCTGCGGCGCGGCACGCGGGTTGAAGTGCAGTTCCAGTTCCTCGGGCGAAAGTCGGCTCCAGTCGAAGCTCATGGTGGTCGCTCTCCTCAGGTCAGGTCGGGATGCCGGCCGGTGCAGCCGGTTTCGCGTTCATAGGCCCGCGCGGTGCGGAACAGGGTCGCCTCGTCGAACGGCCGGCCGGCTAGCTGGAAGGCGGCCGGCAGGCCGTCGGGTGTAAAGCCGCACGGCACCGACATCGCCGGCAGGCCGAGGAAGTTGAATGGCCGGATGTTGCGGCTCAGATGTACCACCGCCCCCAGGAAGCCCGGTGCGTCGCCGAAATCCGTACCGGCGATCGTCGGCACCGGCTGGCCGAGCGCCGGGGCATGCAGGATATCGGCCTGCGAGAAGGCCGCCTCGCAGAAGGCCTTCAGCATCGGCGCGCGGAGCTTGAGCGCCTGCTGGTAACTCACCGCCGGGTAGAGCAGGCCGGCAACCAGCCGACTGCGCGTCTGGCGGCCATAGCCTGCCCAGTCGCGGGCGAGGCCCGGGGCATGGAAGGCCGCCGATTCCGACCCCGAGATGATATTGGCAAGCGCCACCATCTTGTCGAGGTCGGGGTAGCGGAAAGAGCGGATCTCGGCCCCGAGCCGCTTCAGGACCTCGATCGATTCCGCGTTCAGGGCGGCGACATCCGGGTCGATGCCGTCGCCGAAGAAGTCTTCGCAGACCGCGATGCGCAGTCCCTCGATACCGTCCTCGATGCGGGCGAGGTAGTCGGGAACCTCGCGACGGGCCGAGGTCGGATCGCGCGGGTCGGGTCCGGCGATGGTCTGCAGCATCAGCGCGCTGTCGCGTACCGTCCGGGTGAGCGGACCGACATGGTCGAGCGAGAAGGACAGCGGCATGGCGCCCGCCCGGCTGACGAGCCCGTAGGTACCCTTGAGGCCGACCAGCCCGCAACAGGCCGCCGGCGTGCGGATCGAGCCGCCGGTATCGGAGCCGAGCGCGCCGTAGACGAGTCCCGCCGCCACCGCCGACCCCGATCCGGAGGAGGATCCGCCGGTGATATGGTCCGTATTCCAGGGATTGCGCACCGCGCCCGTATGCTCGTTATGCCCGGAGGGGCCGAGCGCGAATTCCACCATGTTGAGCCGGACGATATCGAGCGCACCCGCCGCGTCGAGCCGGTTCAGCGCGGTCGCGGTCGTGCCGGGCACGAAGCCGTCGCGCAGCCGGGCCCCGCAGCCGGCCGGTCGTCCGGCACGGTAGTACATGTCCTTGTGGCCGAGCGGTACGCCATGAAGCGGCCCGACCGGTCGCCCGGCGTCGATCACCGCGTCGGCCTCGGCCGCGGCGGCGAGCGCCGCCGGCGGGTCCATCCCGGCGATGCAATTCAGGGAATCGCCGTGTGTCCCGATCCGCTCCAGCGCGAGTCGGGTCAACTCGACCGACGTGAAGTCACGGTTGCGGATGCCGGCCGCTGCTGCCTCCAGCGGCATGAAGGGGTCGACACTCATCGCACCGGCGCCTGGCGGTCCAGTTCGGACAGGTAATCTGCGGGTTCGGCCTCGAAATCGATCGCCCCCGCAAGTTCGGCCGCGAGGCGGGCATTCGCCTCCATAGTGGCGAGTTGTTCGCCGATCGCCGACGGATCGACTGTAATGCCGTAGACGAGACGGAGCTGTTCCGCCGCCTGCTTGGTGTCCATGCTGGTCTCCTCAATATATGTATGGAGTCTAGACAATCGGTCGGGGCTGAGAAAGCACGGACATATTGTCCGGGCCGCGTTGACGCATGGCGGCTGCAAACCTATGTTTCGCGCGCTATTCTGGATGGAGAGATGGAAAAACATCAAAGCGGCATAGTCGAACTCAACGAGCGCTCGCGCGAAGTGTTCCGGAGACTGGTCGAGACTTATGTCGAGACCGGCGAACCGGTAGGCTCGCGCACGTTGTCGCGCGCGCTGCCGATGAAGCTGTCGCCTGCCACCATCCGCAACGTGATGTCGGACCTGGAACATGCCGGCCTGCTGTTCTCGCCGCATACCTCGGCGGGGCGGATGCCGACCGACCGGGGCATGCAGATGTTCGTCTCCGGCCTGCTGCAGGTCGGCCAGCTGACCGAGAACGAGCGCAATTCGATCGACGCGCAATGCAATGCGCAGAACCGCAATATCGAGGACGTGCTCGAGGAGGCG
Organism: Rhodospirillales bacterium; assembly: GCA_040222645.1. GTDB lineage: Bacteria > Pseudomonadota > Alphaproteobacteria > Rhodospirillales > HT1-32 > HT1-32. The sequence goes on along the minus strand of JAVKCR010000513.1, from coordinate 3,707 downwards.
ACATCGGCGCTTTCCGGCCTGTCGCGCTGTGCCGGCATGGTGCTGTCGCCGAAACGCGAATCGGCGATGCGCCAGATCGAGTTCGTGCAGATCGGCGACGGCCGCACGCTGGCCGTGCTGGTTTCCGAGAACGGGGTTGTCGAGAACCGGATCTTCGACCTGCCGCCTGGGCTGCCGGTCAGCGCGCTGGTCGAGGCGGCGAACTACCTGACCGCGCAGCTCCGCGGCCGGACCCTGAGCGAGGCGTCGGAACGGGTCCGCCAGGACCTCGATGCCCACCGGAGCGAGCTCGATGACCTGACCCGCAGCGTTGTCGATGCCGGGGTCGCCACCTGGACGGGGGATGCCACCAACGGCGCGCTGATCGTGCGCGGCCAGGCCAACCTGCTCGAGAATGTCAGCGCGCTCGAGGACCTCGAGCGTATCCGGGGCCTGTTCCAGGCGCTGGAGGAAAAAGAGACCATGCTGCGACTCCTCGACCTTGCGAATGAGGGGGAAGGAGTCCAGATCTTCATCGGGGCAGAGAACAAGCTGTTCGGGCTGTCGGGCGCTTCCGTCGTCGTTTCCCCCTTCCGGGATTCGAAGGAACGGATCGTCGGCGCCATCGGCGTCATCGGCCCGACCCGACTCAATTACGCCCGCATCATTCCCATGGTCGATTACACGGCCCGGGTGGTCGGCCGGATACTCGGCTGAGCGCCCAAGGATCAAGAGGACAAGCACATGCAGAACGACCAGGAAAAGCCGGCCGCCGGCGAGACTCCCGCCCCGAACACCGGGTTCGAATCCGAGAAGCCGTCGCCGGAAGCAGCGGCCAATCCGGAGGATTCCCTGTTCATGCCGGAAGACCCGGCCGCGGGCGAGAAGCTCGCTGCGCTGGAAGGCGAGGTCGCTGAATGGAAGGACAAGTGGGTTCGACTTCAGGCCGAGATGGACAATCTGCGCAAACGCACCCAGCGCGAGAAGGAGGATGCGGGCAAGTTCGCCATCTCCGGTTTCGCCCGCGACCTGCTTGGCGTTGCCGACAATCTTCATCGTGCGCTGCAGAGCCTGCCGGAAGACATCGTCAAGGGTGACGGGCCGGTGAAGAACCTCGCGGTCGGCATCGAGATGACCCAGAAGGAACTGCAGTCCGTATTCGAACGCCACGGCATCCAGCGCGTCGAGGCGATCGGCAAGCCGATGGACCCGAACTTCCACCAGGCGATGTTCGAGGTCGAGGATGCCTCGCAACCCGCCGGCACCGTGGTGCAGGAGATGGCCGCGGGCTACGTCCTGCATGGCCGGCTGATCCGCCCGGCCATGGTCGGGGTGGCCAAGGGCGGCCCGAAACCGGGTGCCGCGGCCGAGAAGGCGCCGGAAGCAGAGGAAAAACCCGCCCCCGCCAAAGCCGCCAACGATGCCACGATCGATCTGGAACCGGCCGATCCGACAACGACGGGCGGACGTTTCAACGAAACCGTCTGACCGAGCGGGCCTGAGGAAGACACCCAGGGTATTGTTTTTGCGAACCTGACGGGATTCCCCTAGAATTTCCCGCAGGGAGTGCAAGGACGGGAGATGGTCGAGCGAGCAACGGGGTTCACCGGTAAGCGGGTTTGCCATGCCGGTTTCTGAGGCTGGCGACGAAGGCGATCTCCGTCCCCTAGATCTGGGACCCCGGAACGCAGACGAGGCCCGTTACCTGGATCTTGCCTCCGACGGGTTTCTCGAATACGAGCCGGCGCGTGATGCCGTCTGGTATGCGCCGGGATGGAAAGCCATGCTGGGCTTCGGCGACGACGAACTTGCCGACAGCATCGCGACATGGCGCGACCTCAGCATCGACGACGATTTCGCCAGCGCCATGAATGCCCTGGCGCCTTTGGCGTCCGGAAATCCTGGCCGGACGCGGTTCCGCGTGCGGCTGCGGCGCAAGGATGGCGTTACCGGACGCTACCTCGTCAACGCGACGGCGACCCCCAGAAAGGGTCGAATCATTGTCACGGCTGCCTTTACCGACACAACAGGGGGTGCGCGCGGCCAGCCCGCGGCCGCGGAGCTTTCGGCAGTGTCCGGCGCCGGCAGGACAGGCGACGGTATGCTCTGCTGCTTGTCGCCCGGGCTCGAGATCACCGACAGCAACGAAGAATTTCGTGACCGGTTCGACATGCCGCCCGAAGCGATTGCCGGCAGCCGGCTTGCCTCGGTCGCGCCGGCACGGTTCCACGAAACGATGGCCGCGGAAATCGGCAGGCTGTCGCCGGACAGGCAGGTTGCCTTCGTCAATCACGAGGAAGCGTCCGAAGATGGTGCGATCTTCCGGGAAGACTGGACGATCGTCGGCCGCTTCGACGGTTCAGGTTCCCTGGCAGGGGTGACGCTTGCCGGGCGGGATGTCAGTGAGTCCAGCCGGATGCAGGCTCTCTTTCACGAGGCGATCGAGAATCTGCCGATGGCTTTCCGGATGTATGACGAGAACGACCGGCTCGTGATCTGGAACCAGAAATACGAGGAATTCTTTCCCTATGTCCGGGCCCGCGACAGCATCCGGGGCATGACTTACGCGGAAATCCTTCGTCTCGGCGCGGAAAGTGGCGCATTCCCGGGCTACCTGAACGCCGATGACAAGGAGGCCTGGCTCGCCGACCGCATCCGCGCGCACCGGGGCGGCGACAGGGAATCCTTCGAACGGCGCATGGCCGATGGCCGGCATATCCGATTCAGCGACTACCGAACCATAGAAGGCTATACGATCGGTCTCAGGGAGGACGTTACCGAACGGCGGACCGCGCAGATATTGCTGCAGGAAGTGATCGAGCAGGTGCCCGGCGCCATTTCGCTGTTCGATGCCGACGACAACCTGGTGTTCTGCAATGACGAGTTCCGCCGCCTGTTCACAGGCATCGGGGATGCCGGTGTTATTCTCGGTAAGAGTTATCGCAACCTGGTCACCCGTCGATTGCGCGCCGGCGCCTACCGGCTGGCGCCCGGCGAGAACGAACAGGCCTGGGTCGAGGACCGGGTGCGCATGCACCAGGCCGCGGACGGCAGGCCGATCGAGGTCCGCCAGACAGACGGCAGGTGGAACCAGACGCACAAATGGCGGACCGGTGATGGCGGCATCATCTCGATCAACCTCGATGTCACCGAAAGGAAGCAGGCGGAGATCCGGCTGCGTGATGCCATCCAGTCCCTCAGCGGCGTCTTCACGATGTATGACAGCGAGGACAGGCTGGTGCTCTACAATGACCGCCTGCTGGAGGCATTCCCCTACCTGAAGGGCGACGAAGACGGGCTCTACGGGCAGACATATCGCGAGATGGTGCAGCAGAGCATCGATGCCGGCATGCTGGTCCCGCCGGCCGGTGAGACCGATGTCGCGGCCTGGCTCGACGCGATGGTCGACCACCATCTCGATCCTTCCGGCAAGCCGCGCGACCTTCGGTTCGAGAACGGCAGGTGGTACCGGATCATCGAGACGCGGACATCGGAGGGTGGCGTCGTCGGCATCCGGACCGACATCACGGCAGAGAAGCAGTCCGAGCTGCGCCTGAAGAACGCTGTCGCGCAGATGCCAGGCGCCTTTACCCTCTATGACGCGGATGACCGGCTGGTGCTCTGGAACGACCGGTTCACGGAGATGTACGACTATCTCGGTTCGGGCGCCGACCTTACCGGCATGAACTACCGGGATATCCTGCGTGGCGGATACGAGAGCGGCTGCT
>JAVKCR010000512.1:0-9448 GCA_040222645.1 Rhodospirillales bacterium | reverse complement strand
GCCAGCAGCTTGCGCAAGCCCTCCGCCTCCGCGCCCTGGCTGGCGAACTCGATGAACTCGACGCCCTCGACGGCGATGCGGTCGGGCAGGTTCGGCAGGTCCTGCTTCAGGCCGGGTTCGCGGCGGCGGACCTGGTCCATCAAATAGACCAGCGAGCGGTGGCCGTCATTGGCCAGCGTCTGGGTGCTGCCGCCGCGGAACTGGTCGTTGAAGATCTCGAGGCTGACGGGACCGTCGTAACCCGTCGCCGCGACCGCCTGCATGAAGCCGGTGACGTCGAGGTCGCCCTCGCCCGGCATGTTGCGGAAATGCCGCGACCAATAGAGCAGGTCCATCTCGATCATCGGCGCGTCGGCGACCTGGACGAAGAAGATCCTGTCGCCGGGGATGCGGCGGATGGTCTCGGGGTCGATCTTGCGGGCCAGCGTGTGGAAGCTGTCGAGGATCAGCCCGACATTCGGATGGTCGGCCCGGCGCACCACCTCCCAGGCGTCGCGGTGGTCGTTGATGTGGCGGCCCCAGGCCAGCGCCTCGAACCCGACGCGCAGCCCGCGCTTCGCGGCGCGCTCGCCAAGCTCGCGGAAATCGTCGGCCGCCCGGTCGATGCCGCCGAGCGATTTCGGCGAGACGCTGGAGCAGACCAGCATCAGGTCGGTGCCCAGCTCCTGCATCAGGTCGAACTTGCGCTCGGCCCGCGAGAAGGCGCGTTCGCGCAGCCCCTCCGGCAGCCCCTCGAAATCGCGGAAGGGCTGGAACAGCAGGATCTCGAGACCGTGATCGCGGATCATCTCGCCGATCATCCGCGGCGAGCCTTCGTCGGCGATGAAATCCTGCTCGAAGATCTCGAGGCCGTCATAGCCGGCTTCGGCGATCGCCGTGAGCTTCTCCCGCAGGTTGCCGGAAATCGAAACGGTCGCGATCGAGGTCTTCACAAGACGTCTCCCTCAGCCAGCAGCCCGGCGCGCAGCCGGGCTTCGTCGAGCGGGCTGCCATGGAAAAATCTCCAGGCATGCACGCCCTGGTAAAAGAACAGTTCGTAGCCGGAGATCACGTCGAGACCTTCCGCCGCCGCGTCGCCGAGGAACTGCGTGTCGACCGGGGTATAGACCGCATCGAACGCCCAGCCGCAACCGGCCATCGAGGCACGCTCCAACGGTGTCCCGTCATAGCCCACCATGCCGACCGGTGTGCAGTTTATCACGCCGTCCGCCCCGGTCGCGGCTTCTTCCGCAAAGTTGAAGACGGCGATATCAAGCCCGGGAGCCGCGCCGCGAAGATCGCCGGCCAGCGCCTCGGCCTTCGCCCGGTCGCGGTCGATCAGCCGGATGGCGTCCGCGTGGAGCGCCACCAGCCCGAAGGCGATGGCGCGGCCGACGCCGCCCGTTCCGATCATGCAGACCCTGCCCGGCGCCTTGCCCGGCCGGGCGTTGCGGATCGCGGCGACGAAACCGGAATAATCGGTATTGTGACCGTGCGGGCCGCCCTCGTCGAATATCACCGTGTTGACCGCGCCGATGCCGCGCACCAGCGGATCGTCGACCACGACCTTGCGGGCGACGATCTCCTTGTATGGGTAGGTGATGTTGATGCCGCGATAGCCGGCAGTGCGGCACTGCTCGAAGACCGCGTCGAAATCCTGGCCGAGATCGCGCGGGATCAGCCGGTCGTAGGTGACAAACATGCCCTGCTGCTCGCCGGCCAGCCGGTGCAGCAGCGGTGAGCGCGAGCGCGCGATATTGTCGCCGATCAGTCCGAGCCGCAGGTCCGGTTCGCGCATGTCAGTCATCCTTTGCCTGCATTGTCAGGCATCGCCGCTTGCATGGGGAGCCTCCTTCGACCGGCGTCGGAAGACCATGCGCCAGAGCGGGGTCTGGCTCAGGAAGATCACGATCACCGCCGTGAACAGCACCAGCGACAGGGGGCTGGTGAGAATTCCGCCGAACAGGCGCGGCAGGCTTTCCTGGTCGGAGATGATGGCGCGCCGCCAGTTCTCGTCGATCAGCCGTGACAGGATGACGCCGAGGATGACCGGCCCGACCTGGTAGCCGTATAGCTTCAGGAAATAGCCGAGCACGCCGAAGCCGAGCATGAAGTAGACGTCGATCACCTTGCCGCCGACGGAATAGGCGCCGACGATCGACAGCAGCACGATCAGGGGCAGCAGCACCGCGCGCGGCATCTCGACGATCTTGACGAATATGCGGATGCCCGTGAGACCGAAGATCAGCATGAAGATGTTGGCGAGGAAAAGCGCGCCGACGATGAACCAGAACATGTCCGGCTTGTCGATCATCAGCATCGGACCCGGATTGAGACCGTGGATGAACAGCGCGCCGATGATGATGGCGGTCACCACGTCGCCGGGAATACCGAGCGTGATCATCGGGATGAAGGCGCCGCCGACGGCGGCGTTGTTGGCGGTTTCCGGCGCGACCAGCCCTTCCTTCGCGCCTTCCCCGAACGGGGTTTCCGGGTTGCGGGTCACGCGCTTCGCATGGTCGTAGGCCATCAGCGCGGCGATGTCGCCGCCGGTGCCCGGCAGCGCCCCGATGATCACCCCGATAGAAGAGGTCTGAAGCGACAGCGGCAGGTATTTCACCACCGACGACCAGGACGGCACGATCCGGCTGATCGTCTGCTTCATCGCCGGCACGGCAAGGAGATGCATCTGGCGCAGCACTTCCGAGACCCCGAACAGCCCGATCATCACGGCGATGAAATTGATGCCGCCCCACAGGTCGACGATTCCGAAGGTAAAGCGCTGCTGCACGGTCAGCGGGTCCATGCCGACCGACCCGATGAGCAGGCCGAGCGCGCCGGCGAAGATGCCCTTGAGCAGGCTTTCGCCCGACAGCGATCCGACCAGCAGGATGCCGAGGATGGCGAGCAGCATGTAGTCGCGCGGCTGGAAGGTCAGGGCGAACTCGGAGACCGCCGGGGCGGCGACGGCGAGCACGCCGATACCGATCAGGCCGCCGACGAAGGACATCACGGTCGAGATTCCGATCGCCTCGCCCGCCAGGCCCTTCTTCGCCAGCGGGTAGCCGTCGAGCGCGGTGGCGATGGCCGAGGGCGCGCCGGGAATGTTGAGCAGGATCGCGGTGCGCGAGCCGCAATAGCCCCCGCCCATGTAGATGCCGACCATCAGGCAAAGCGCCGGGTAGACCTCCCAGGAGAAGGTAAAGGAGATCAGGATCGAAACGGCCATGGTGACCGACAGGCCGGGAATCGCGCCGACATAGATGCCGGCGAAGGTGCCGAGCGCGACGAGCCCGAGCAGCTCGATATCGAGCCAGGAAATCAGGAAATACTGGAGCGCCTCCATCACCGGCCTCCCGACCCGAAGAGGGTACGCACCCAGGCGATGATCTCGCGTTCCGGCACGATGCCTTCCGGCATCAGCACGGAGAAGACGATCCGGAAGACGAGGTAGATGGCGACGAGCACCAGAAGCGAGGTCGCCAGCGTCACCAGCGCGCCCTTGCCCCACAGCGCCTTTATGGTGACAAGAAGGATGTTCTGCGATGTCGGCAGGAAGCCGAGCTGCTGCAGCATGACGATATATGCCGCCATCATCCCCACCATGAAGATGACGTTCGGCGGCAGGATCTCTCGCCATGCCGGTCGCGGCAGGCGCGCCGGCAGGCGGAAGGTGCGCAACAGGATCAGGGCGGAGGCGATGACCATCGTCGCGGTGACCGCGAGCGGAAAGGCGCCGGCCGAACTGAGCGCCGAGAAGCCGTCGATGTCGTGAGCCTTGTAGAAGGCGCCGAGGCTGAATGCGCAGAGCAGCAGCGTGAACATCCGCTCGCCCGGCAGCCGCGACCCGCTGTCATGATTCATCGTTCTTCCTCCCCAATGAAAACGCCGCTCCGCCGATCATACAGCGGAGCGGCGCGTTTCATGACCCCGTATCGATCAGGGGCGCTGGATGCCGAACTTCTCGGGGGAGTTCTTGGCGATCCCGGCATCGAACACCAGCCAGGAGGTGACCGACTGCCACTTGGTCAGGAAGGACTGGGCTTCCGCACCGTTAATGTTCAGGATCGAGAAGCCGCGGCCGTTGATCATGGCCTGGAAGTCGGCGTTCTTGACACCTTCGGCATAGGCGGCCTGCAGCTTGGCCACCACGTCATCCGGCGTACCCTTCTTGACGAAGACGCCGAAGAACGGCCCCCAGGGCAGGTACTTCTTGTAGGCCGGGTAGGTATCGGTGATCGGCGCGACACCCGGAAGGGCCGGGTTTTCGACCACGTCCATCAGGGCGAGGACCTTCATGCGGCCGGCGCGAACGCCTTCGATCGCCGCGCCCAGCACCGCCGGCATCACGTCGATGGCGTTGCCCTGCAGCGCGGTCAGCGCCGGACCATCACCGTCGTAGGGCACGAAGGTTACCGGCAGGTCGACTTCGGAAGACAGCATTGCGGTGACCACCGACGGCAGTCCGCCCGGACCGGTTGAGCCGAATTTCACTTCCTTGGGATGGGCCTGCACGTAATCGACCATCTCCTTGAAGGTGTTGAAGGGCGCATCCTTCCGCGCGACCAGCAGCGGCACGCCGCGGGCCAGCAGGTTGACCGGCACGAAATCGGAATAGTCGGCCTCGCCGAGACCCATGACCTTGTAGAGCAGCGGGTTTTCCGCGCCCATCAGCAGGGTGTAGCCGTCAGCCTTCTGCTGGTTGACGAAGTTGAGCGCGATCGCGCCGACGCCGCCGGTCATGTTCTGCATGACGATATTGCCGCCGAGCGCCGTCGCGGCGTGCGGGGTGACGGAGCGCATTACCGTGTCGGTCGACCCGCCGGCGCCCCACTGGATGATGCCCTGGATTTCCTTTTCAGGATACTGGGCGAGCGCCGGAGTGGCGCCGAGACCGAGCGCGACCAGCACGCCGATAAGCTTGATTTTCATTCATTCCTCCTGGGTTGTGTTCTCGTGCCGGTCTTGCGCCGACGATGACGGGAAAATGACGGAGACGTCGTTTAACTGCAAATACCTTTATCTAGTTCTGAATAACCTCATGTTATTATCCCGAGATCGGCGCCGAGATCGCGCTTTCGAGTTCCCGGCGAAACCGGTCGATGGTGAATTCGGCGAAGCTGGACAACGACCGCCCCCGCTTCGAAACCACGTATGCGGTGATCGTCGTCTCTTCGACCAGCGGCCGGCGGACGAGGCCTGGCATGTAGACTTCCGCCACCGAGAATTCGTCGATCAGCGCGACGCCGAGACCGTGCCGGACGAGGCTGACCACGGTCTGCGCGAATCGTCCCCGCATGGAATGCGGCGGCTCGTAGCCGGCATCCCGGAACGGCTTGGCGAGGATCGCGCCGTAAGGGTCCGACGGCGCCACGCCGATGAAGGTCTCGTTGACCAGGTCATGCACCGAGACCGCCTTCCTGGCGGTCAGCGGATGGCCGCGCGGCAGCAGCACGACCAGCCGGCCGACGGCCAGCGACTCGTTCGAGACCGACGGGTTGTCGATGAAGGAACTCATCAGCACGAACTCGCCCTTTTCCAGCAGCAGGTAGTCCAGCGTCTCCTCGATCTTCAGGATGTTGAGGTCGATGAAGAGATCGGGAAAGCGCTGGCGCACGCCGCGGATGGCGCGGGCCGCGATGAACTGTGCGATCGAGGGCGCCGAGGCGAAGGCCAGCGTTGCGTCCTCGCCCTTGTTCAGCGAGGCCACGGAGGCGTTCAGGTTCTCGACCTGACGGTAGACCTCCTGCACCATCTCGAACACCGCGCGCGCCTCCGCCGCGGGCACGAAAAGTCCGGCCTTGCGCTGGAACAGCCGCAGACCCAGCGACTCCTCGAGGTGTCGGAGCAGCCGCGAGATGCCGGGCGGGGAGACGTTGAGCAGCGCCGCCGCGCCCTTGATGGTGCCGGCCATCATCACCGCCCGCAGCACCTCGATCTGCCTGAGCGTGAGTTCCTTCACCGCCCGTCAACCTCGCCAGTTTCCACCCTTGTGAGGATGCCCCCATGCCGACCGGCCATACAAGCGGATGGACAGGGCAATCGGAAATATGCGAGGAGATTCACGGAAGAAAATGCCGTCCAAAGCCCCCGCTGACCGGATCTCGACCGGATAAAGCACATCAAAACAATGATTTCTGAACAACCCGTCACTGGAATCCCAGATTGTCTCGACTGCGACCTGCTGGTCGTCGGCTCCGGTGCGGGCGGCCTGTCGGCGGCGGTGACCGCGGCGTTTCACGGCCTCAAGGTGATTGTCGCGGAAAAGGAAGACGCCCTTGGCGGCACCACGGCGCTGTCCGGTGGCTGGATGTGGGCGCCGCGCAACGCCCCGGCGCGGCGCGCCGGCATCCGGGAGGAGCGCGACGCCCCCCGGCAATATCTCGAGGCGGTGCTCGGCAACAATTTCGATGCGGACAAGGTCGATGCCTTCCTCGACAACGCGCCGGCCATGGTCGCCTTTCACGAAGCCCATACCGTGCTCGCGTTCGAAGGCGGCCTCGCGATCCCGGACACCTACGGCGATATGCCGGGGGCGGGCAGCGGCGGGCGCTCCGTGATCGCCGCCCCCTACGATGCGCGCCGGCTCGGCGAGGCTGTCCGGCTGATCCGCAAGCCACTCCGCGAGACGACCTTTCTCGGCATGACCATCCAGGCCGGCGCCGATCTGAAGGCCTTCATGAACGTCACCCGCTCCGGTGGCGCCTTCGCGCATGTGGCCCGGCGATTCGGGCGCCATCTGCTCGACCTCGCCATCCACCGCCGCGGCATGCAGTTCCGCAACGGCCTCGCGCTGGTCGGCCGGCTGGTCGAATCGGCGCTGTCGCTCGGCGTGCGTTTCATGACCGGTGCGCCCGCCAGCCGGCTGATCATCGAGGAGGGCCGGGTGGTAGGCGCTGTCCTCGAGACGGACCGGGGTGAGATCAAGGTCCGGGCGTCGCGCGGCGTCGTGCTGGCCGCCGGCGGCTACCCCCACGATCCGGTGCGGCGCGCGGCGAGCTTCCCCGCCAACCACATCCATGCAACCGTCGCGGCATCCTCCGCCACCGGCGACGGGCTGCGGCTCGGCGAGTTGGCCGGCGGCGAGGTCGACCAGGGCCTCGCCTCGCCCGGCGCCTGGTGCCCGGTGTCCGTCGTGCCCTACCCGGACGGCACGACCGGGCTGTTCCCGCATATCATCGAACGCGGCAAGCCGGGCATCATCGGCGTGCTTGCCGACGGACGGCGCTTCTGCAACGAGGGCCTCGGCTACCACGATTATGTCCGGGCGCTGCTGGAGGCGGTGCCGGACGGCGGCGAGCCGGTTTCCTGGCTGGTCTGCACCCGCGCCTTCCAGCGCCGCTATGGCCTCGGCGTCGCCCGGCCCGCGCCGATACCGGAGGGCCGCTGGATCGCCGCCGGCTACATCCTCGCGGGCGACACGCCGGCGGACCTGGCGCGCGCCTGCGGTATCGATCCGCAGGGACTGGAACGCACGCTCGCCGAGTACAACCGCCATGCCGCCGGCGGCGAGGACCCCGCCTTCGGACGCGGCGCCACGCCCTACATGCGGCTGCAGGGCGATGCGGAGATCACACCCAATCCCTGCGTCGCGCCGATCGACAAGCCGCCCTACTATGCCGTCCGCGTGGTGCCCGGCAGCTTCGGCACCTTCGCCGGGCTGCGCACCGACGGCCGCGCCCGCGTGCTCGGCAAGGACGGCGCACCGATCCCGGGCCTGCATGCCGCCGGCACCGACATGGCGAGCGTCATGGGCGGGCATTACCCGGCGGGCGGCATCAATCTCGGTCCCGCCATGACCTTCGGCTACATCGCCGCCCGCGATGCCGCGGGCATCACGGACCCCGAAGCAGACCCCCTGCCCTGAGAGCCCTGCCATGAAACCGATGATCTCGCTCGCCCATCTCACCGCCATCGACCTCGCCCCGCCGGAGCTGATCCGGCTGGCCGCCAGGACCGGCTCTGACGGGGTCGGCCTCCGGCTGGTGCGGGTGACCGATACCTCGCCCGGCTACCCGCTGATGGACGATCCCGCCATGCTGCGCGAGACGAAAGCGGCGCTGAAGGACACCGGCATCGTCGTCCACGACATCGAGTTCATCCGGATCACCCCGGAGATCGACCTGCCGCCGCTCGCCCGTGTCTTCGAGACCGGCGCCGAACTCGGCGCGCGCCACGTCATCACCGCGCCCTATGACGAGGACCATGGCCGATTCTCGCAGAGCCTCGGCGCGCTGGCCGACCTCGCCGCGGAGTTCGGTCTCGGCACGGTCATGGAGTTCTTCCCCTGGACATCGGTGCCCGACCTCGCCACCGCCTGGGAAGTGGTCGCCGCGTCCGGCGACAAGGCGGGCGTGCTGGTCGACATGCTGCATTTCGACCGCTCGCACAGCCGCATCGAGGACCTTGCGAAGATCCCGCCGCACCGGCTGCCCTTCATGCATCTCTGCGACGCGCCGGTGCAGCCCTCCTACACGCTGGAGGAGCTGCTGCAGGCCGGCCGCGCCGAACGCCTGCCGCCGGGCGAGGGCCAGATCGACCTGCTTTCGATCCTGCCGCGGATGCCGGCGGGAATCCCCGTCGCCCTCGAGGTTCCGATGACCGCGCTCACCGCCAGCGCCGGTGCGGAAACGGTCCTTCGCAAGGTGAAGTCGGCGGCGGACGGGGTGCTAAAGCTGGTTGAATATCTGTCTTCGGTCAACGCGACCGGAAACGGCCTGGAAGAGACCAGGAGCGGCCAAGGTACTGACGTAGATGATTTTTTTAACCAGCCCGCCAGGCCTGAATGACATTGATCGTTGGCCGGAACGGCGGGTTCGTTGCTCTGGCCAAGCCTCATTGGACCGCGACTACCGGCGCCCCTGATCGGCTGCCGTCTCCCGCAGCACCCGGACCAGTTCGTCGCGTTCGAGGTTCTGCGGGCGGCGGTCGGACAGGCTGATGCCGACCGGGCCGGTGAGCATCGGCGATCGCAGGGGGATCTCGACGAGGCGGCCGGCGGCGAGATCCTCGGAGACCACGCCCCGGGAGATGAACCAGATCGCGTCGGAAAGCCGCACCACCCGGGAGCCGAAAGCGTGCGAGACGGTCTCGAATACCGGCTGCAGGTCGCGCAGCCCGAGGCTCTGCAGGTAGCCGCTCACCACCGGGAAGATCAGCGCCCCGCCCGGCGGCAGCACCAGCGGCCAGTCGCCGATCTCGGCGGCGGGCCGTTTCCGGAGAGCGAGCGGATGGCCGGGCCGGGCCACCAGCACGACGTCCTCCAGGTAGAGCTGTTCGAAACCGAGGCCGGACATTTGCGCCGGCTGCGCCATGCGGCCGACCACCATGTCGATATTGCCCTCGCGCAGTTGCGACAGCATCAGCCAGTTCGGCCCGGTCATGACATGGACGATGGCGTGCGGCTGGCGGCGCCGGAATTCCAGCGCGGCGAGGGGGAAGAGGTCCGTCGACGCGCTCGGCAGCACGG
>JAVKCR010000511.1:0-2480 GCA_040222645.1 Rhodospirillales bacterium | reverse complement strand
CCCCTGAACGCGGGCGGATAATGGCAGATGGCCCCCCGGCTAACAAGCCGCGCTGCCGCACTTTCCCAAGCCTTTCACCGTTTCGGAAAAACGAAGGCCTGGCTTTGATCGAGACCGATGCTGATCTCTTCGCTCTCCGCGGGCAGGAAGCGCCCGGGTACGCGGGAATGGAGATGGAGCACGCCGGCGCCGCCGTCAACCGGCAGTTCGAGATGAATCAGGCTGGAACGCCCCAGCAACCGGGACGCCATTACCCGCCCCCGGCGGCCATGCCCGGAATCACCGGTCTCGATGCGGATCGCCTCCGGGCGGATCAGCACCTCGACGCCGAGCCCTTCCGGCAGGGTTCCGGCATCCAGGTCCCCCATCGGCGTCGCCACGCGGCCGCCGCTCACCGTGCCGGCGAGCCGGTTCACATCGCCGAAGAAGCTGGCTGCGAAGGCATCGGCAGGCCGGAAGTAGAGTTCCGTCGGGGTACCCATCTGGACGATGACGCCGTCGCGCATCAGCGCGATCCGGTCGGCCATCCACATCGCCTCCTCCGGGTCGTGGGTGACCATCAGGGTGGCGACCCCCCTTTCCTTCAGGATATGCAGGGTCTGGTCGCGCACCTCGTCGCGCAGCCGGGCATCGAGATCGGAAAACGGCTCGTCGAGCAGCATGACGCGGGGTTCCGGCGCCAGCGCCCGGGCCAGCGCCACGCGCTGCTGCTGACCGCCGGACAGGATGTGGGGATAGGCATCCGCGTAATCGGAAAGGCCGACCGTCGCCAGCAGCCGGTCGGTGCGCGCCCGCCGTTCCGCCGCCGGCAGTCCGGCGAGGCCGAAGGCGACGTTGTCACGCACGTCGAGATGCGGAAACAGCGCGAAATCCTGGAACAGGAACCCGACACTGCGTTGTTCGGGTGCGAGATGGTTGTCGCGGTCGGACGCCACCTTGCCGTTGATCACGGCGCGGCCGCGTGACAGCGCCTCGAGACCGGCGGCGATGCGCAGCGCCGTGGTCTTGCCGCAGCCGCTGGGCCCGAGCAGGCAGACCACCTCGCCCGCCGATACGGTCAGGCTGAGGCCGGCCAGCACCAGCCGTTCGCCATAGGAATGATAGATCCCGTCGAGAATGAGCCCCGAGGTCAGGCCCTGTTTCGGCAATGCTCGTCTCCGTCCACGCGTCTGGCGCCAGTCCGGGTTAGGTACGTGGCGCGGGCGGGCGGATCAAGCCGCACTGTCATCCGGGTCGAGCGGTTGGGAGAGTTCCTCCTCCACTTCCCGGGCGACACGATCCTCGGCGGTCTCCGGCTCGCCGGCATTCTCGAGCACGCCCTCGTCGCGACCGCCATCGCCATAGGCGACGAGCGCCGGACGGGCATCCAGCAGCCCGGCGGCCTTCAGTTCCTGGATACCCGGCAGGTCCTTGACGCTTTCGAGGCCGAAATGGTCGAGGAAACCGGTGGTGGTACCCCAGGTCATCGGCTTGCCCGGGGTCTGGCGCCGGCCGCGCGGGCGGATCCAGCCCTGCTCGAACAGCACGTCGAGCGTTCCCTTCGAGACGGCGACGCCCCGGATCTCCTCGATCTCGGCGCGGGTCACCGGCTGGTGGTAGGCGAGGATGGCCATGGTCTCGATGGCGGCACGCGACATCCTGCGGGCGACTGTCCGCTGCACCCGCATCTCGGGGGCGAGATCCTCGGCGGTGCGGAAGGCCCAGTTGCCGTCGATACGCTTCACCTCCACCCCGCGGCCGGCGTACATCTCCTGCAATTGTTTCAGCAGCGCGCGGACATCGACGCCGTCCGGCAGCCGTTCGGCGATGGATTGCACCGACAGCGGTTCGGTCGCGGCGAACAGTACCGCCTCCAGCAGCCGGAGCGCGCGTTCCGGCGTCTCGCCCGCGGTTTCGGTTCCGGCGTCGGCAGGGGCTTCCGGCCGGGTCTCGGTTTCGGGACCGGACAAGGCGATCTCCTCCGTGACATCCAATTCCATCATGGTCTCGTTTCGGCGCCTTTCAAATATATCGGACCGAAGCTCTGGTCCTGCCGGACGCTGAGCGCGCCCTCGCGCACCAGTTCGAGACTGGCGGCAAAGGTGGAGGCGACGGCGGAGCGGTATTGCAGGGTCGTCATGGCCCGGATTTCCGATTTCGGCAGAAAGGTCATCAGGTCTCTCCAGTCCGGAATGCTGCCGAGCATCCGGCGCAACCGCTGCACGGCCTGGTCCATGGTGTAGAGGTTCGAGACCTCGATCGGCATGGTGCGGCGCGCATCGGTGCGCTTGCGGGTATCCGCATATGCCCTCAGCAGGTCGAACAGCTTGATGTCGAAGATCGTCTCGGTATCGACGATGGTCTTGTCCGGCTCGCCGCGCGCGAAGAAGTCCTGCACGAGCTGCAGGCGTTCGGTCAGCGCAGCGCCGGCATTCTGCATCGCCTCCAGCCGTTGCAGCTGGAAGGCAAGCGCCGCCGCCATCTCCTCGCCAGACGGCTCT
>JAVKCR010000510.1:0-16279 GCA_040222645.1 Rhodospirillales bacterium | reverse complement strand
TCGCCGCCGCCGATGCGGCATTGGCGGCATCCGGCACCGTGGCGCTCGAACTTGCCCTGACCTCGACACCGATGGTTGTCGCCTACCGGGTCTCCCCGATCACGGCCTGGATCGTCCGGCGCATGATCCTGACCGATACCGCCGTGCTGCCGAACCTGGTGGTCGGCGAGAAGTTCGTCCCGGAATTCATCCAGGAGAACTGCATCGTGGAAAACATCGTCCCCGCCATCGGCCGGCTCCTGGACGATGCCAACGCACGCGAGGCACAGGCTGCCGGTTTCCGCCGCTTCGCGGATCTCATGCGTCTCGAAGGACGGGCGCCGTCCGAACGCGCCGCGGAGGTGGTGCTTGACCTGGTTGGCCAGGGCCGTGATTCTCGACCCGAACTCACAACCCGGAACGAGAGGTAAGCATCATGGACGGCGGCGAAACAGCCGGTTTCCGGCTTCTTCACACGATGATTCGCGTCCGCGATCTCGAGAAGTCGATTGATTTCTACACCCGCCTGCTTGGCATGAACCTGCTGCGCAAGAAGGACTACCCGACCGGTGAATTCACGCTCGCCTTCGTCGGATATGGCGACGAGAGCAGCAACGCGGTGATCGAGCTGACCCACAATTGGGGCCAGGAAGAGAATTACGATCTCGGCAACGGCTTCGGCCATCTCGCCGTCGGCGTGCCGGACATCTACGGTACCTGCGAGGCGCTGGAGAAAGAGGGTGTAAAAATCCCGCGCGCGCCCGGCCCGATGAAGCATGGCGGCAGCGTGATCGCCTTTGTCGAGGACCCGGACGGCTACAAGATCGAACTGATCGAGCGCAAATAGGCCCGCGGCGAGGGGGCGAAAGCCCCCTCAGCCAAGTCGGCGCTCCATGTCGAGCGTTCGGTAGCGTTCAAGTTCTTCCGGAATGTCATCGATACCGAGCCCGGGCCCGGTCGGCAACAGGAAGCAACCGTCGGAAAGCGCCACGGAAGCCGCCGGAAACGCGGCCCGGAGCGGGTTCGGATTGACGTCGATCTCGAGCAGTCCCGGCCCGCCGGCCGCCGCCAGCAGGTGCGCCGAGGCGACGAGACCGACGCCCCCGCCGAGGAAATGCGGGCAATAGGTGATGCCGGCATCGACGATCTTGCGCGCGACGGCGAGGCAACCGCCGATCCCGCCCCATTTCGCGACATCCGGCTGCAGGTATCCGAACACGCCCGAGGCTATGGCCGCATCGAATTCCGCATGGCCCGCCATGTTCTCGCCGCCGGCGATGGCGATACCCTGATCCTTCAGGCGCAGCCAGTCCGCCCCCGGCGCAGTCGCAATGATGGGTTCTTCCAGCCAACCGATTCCGCAATCGCGCATGTCGGCGATGAAGGCCAGTGCCGCCGCGGCATCCCAGGCCTGGTTGGCGTCGGTGAACAGCCGCTCGCCGGTCTGAAGCGACCCGGCCGCCGAGCGCACCAGACGCCTGTCTTCTTCGGCATCGAAACCGATCTTCAGCTTGAAGGCGGTGAAGCCGGCATCACGGCTTTCCGGCACTGATTGAGCGGCCTGCCGCGCCGGAATCCCGCTCGCATAAGCGGGCACGCCCGTTGATGCGTCAGGCGAAAGGTAGCGGGAGAGGGGCATTCCTGCTTTCCGGGCAAACAGGTCGTGCAATGCTGTGTCTAGCCCTGCCACGGCCTGTCGGAACGGTCCCCATTCGCCACATTGCAGCGCGCGGATCTCGGTCCGGCGTTCAAGATCGACCAACAGGTCGCCCGGTTGGTCATAGGTCCGGCCCAGTACCAGATCGGCGATATCCATCATCAGGAGACGTACCCGGTGCTCGTCGCCGGCAGCCGGCCAGTTGGCGAATATCTCACCGAGTCCGGATGCACCATCGCTGTCGGTCAACCGGATGAAAACCCCCGGCCGGTCGTTCATCACCCCGAACGAGGTCGCCACGGGCCTGTCAATCGGAACGCGATAGGCCACTGCCTCGATCCGTTCGATCGGTTTCGAATCGCTGGCGAGCCTTTCACGTACCATCTCTAACTTCCTGATTTCCGGTTATATTCACTGATTCGACAAGGTCCAGAACCCGTGTCCGCCCAGGTTTCTTCAGACAGATTGGTTTTAAGTTGAAGCGAAACTCATTTGACAGGACAAATAAAGGTATACAACTCTATATGACCGCAGGATGAACGGGAGGCAACCTCGGGAATGCAGGTACGGCACGCCATACCTCGATACACCCAGATCGCGGGCCTGTTGCGATCCCAGCTCGAAGCCGGGGTCTACGCGGTTGGCGATCGCCTGCCTTCCATCGAGAGCCTGGCATCCGCCTTCGACGTTGCGCCGCAGACCATGCGACAGGCCATCGCGCTGCTGGAGGACCAGGGGCTGGTGCAGCGTCGGCAGGGTGTCGGCACCATCGTGCAGCTGGAGCCCCGGGAACAACGCTGGCTGACGATTCCGAACGATTGGAAATCGCTGATCGCCGTGCTCGAGGAGTTCACGCCGCGTCAGCTGCTGGTCGAGGACAGGGAACATATGCCGAATGTCTCACCGGGCCACGGGCAGCTTGCCGGTTCCTACAAATACCTCAAACGCGTTCACTATCGTGACGACCGGCCGTTCTGCGTGTTGGAGGCCTACCTCGCATCGGAGGTCTTCATGCGCGCGCCTCACGAGTTCCGCACAAAGATGATCCTTCCGGAAATCGACCGCATGAAGGACATTACGGTCGGCAGGGCACGCCAGACTGTCCGTGTCAGCGTCGCCGACACCGAAATTGCCGGTTACCTGGACATTCCGGTGGCGAGCCCGGTTGCCTACGTCCGGCGTGTCGTGAACAATTCCGACAACGAGATCATTTATGTCGCCGATGTCTGTTACCGCGGCGATGTTGTGGCGATCGACATGGATTTGTCGCCGTCACGGGATACCTGAGACGATCCATTTAAACAGGGAGGCTACCAAATGAAACGACTTCTGAAGACGACGATCGGCGCTCTTGCCCTCGGCCTTTGCGCCACGGCAGCGGTTGCCGAATATCCGGAACGCCCGATCGGTATGATCATCCCTTACGGCCCGGGCGGCGCCACCGACATTTCCGCCCGCACGATTGCCGACGCGCTCGGCAAGGCGGTCGGCAATCCGCTGGTGATGTCGAACAAGGTCGGCGCCGGTGGCGCAACCGGCTCGGTCGCCGTCAAGAACGCGAAGCCGGACGGTTACACCATGCTGTTCGCCCGCGTTGGCTCGCATACCGTGAACCCGGCAATGAAGGCAACGCTGCCCTATACCCTCGAAGACTTCACCTTCGTCGGCGTATATGAAATCAACCCGGTGGCCTGCGCGGTCGGGATGGATTCGGGCATCAACACCATCGACGACCTGATCGCGAAGGTGAAGGCCGGCGGCACGACCTACTCGTCGTCCGGTGTCGGTTCGCTGCTTCATATCGCGGCGGCATTCGTGCTGTCCGAGTTCGGCATCGAGGACCCGGCCAAGGCCTCCACCCATATTCCGCTGAAGGGCGGCGGGGAAGCGGCGACGGCGGTCCTAACGGGCACGGCGACCTTCATCTGCACCAACACGTCCGCTCTGGCGCCGTTCGTCGCCAACAAGCAGCTCAAGCCGCTGCTGGTGACCACCGCCACCCCGGTCGTCGGTTTCGATGCCCCGACCTCGAAGGATCTCGGCAAGCCGGGCCTTGAGAAGCTGGTCGGCTGGACCGGTATCGCCGGCCCCGCGGGCTTGCCGGCCGATATCGCCAAGAAGTGGGAAGGCTGGCTCGCCGAAGCCATCACGGACGAGAAGTTCAAGAAGACCATGGAAGCCGCAGGCTCGGTCATCGACCTGATGGACCCGGTGACCTCCAAGGCCTTCATCCAGGATCAGTATGAAGTGTTCCGCAGGCTGGTCGATCAGCTCGGCATGCGCATCGAGGGCTGACGGTTACTGACAATCGGACAATGGCCGTTTCGCCAGCCGGCGGAACGGTCATTGCCGGTTTCTTTGGGCTGACATGATGAATCGCAAGCTGCATATCGAGATCGGCGTCGCCTCGATCCTGTTCTCGATCTTCCTCTTCACCATTGCCATACCGTTCGGCGTCACCGCGCCGAGCAACATGACCAAGCTGGTTCTCTCGCCGCTGTTCTGGCCGCAGATCCTGGCAGGCATCCTCGCGTTCGTGGGTATCGCGCTGGTCGCCAATGCCCTGAGACAGCCGAACGATGATACGCCGTCGGCGCCGCTGCTAGACGGCGAGCCAGGCGCCGCGGGCCGGCTCGGTATCATGGCCGTCATCATGGTGGTCTATTTCTTCCTGATCGCCGAGATCGGCATGGTCTGGAGTTCGATTCTGGCGATCCTGGCATTGACGGCGCTGCTCCGGAGTGAAAACCGGCTGCTTGCGATCATCGTCTCTGTCGTCGCACCACTTCTGCTGTACGCTTTCTTTGCGCATGTCGCCGGCGTCGCGATCCCGCAGGGCGAATATGTGAGGCTTCCATGAGTATCATCGACGGCCTCACCGCCGGCCTTTCCGTCTTCACGGACGTCTACGCGTTCGCTGCACTTATCTCCGGTCTGCTCATCGGCGTCATCGCCGGAGCGATTCCGGGCCTTTCCGCCACCATGGCGGTGGCGCTTACCCTGCCGTTCACCTTCTCGATGGAAGCCATACACGGCATCCTTCTCCTGCTCGGCGTCTACAAGGGCGGCATTTTCGGGGGATCGATTCCGGCGATCCTGATCAAGACCCCGGGGACACCGGCATCGAGCGCCACGGTGCTCGACGGCTATCCGATGGCGGAGAAGGGAGAGGCAGGCCGGGCACTCGGCATGGCTTTGTGGGCCTCCTGCACCGCCGACCTGGTTTCCAACCTGGCCCTGATCCTGTTCGCCGGCTGGCTTGCATCATTTGCGCTGAATTTCGGGCCGCCCGAATTCTTCACCCTGATCCTGTTCTCGCTGACCATCATCGCCGGGGTTTCCGGCGACAGCCTGTTGCGCGGCGCGGTTTCCGCGATCATGGGTCTGCTGCTGGCCACTGTCGGCCTCGACCTGGTCTATGGCACCAACCGGTTCAATTTCAACGATCCCAACCTGATGGGCGGGTTGAATTTCATCGCCGTCCTCATCGGGCTTTTCGCCATCCCGGAAATCCTCAGCGTCGTCGTGAAGCCGAAGCTCAATGAGGGCACCGTTCGCGGACTGGGCAACAAGTGGGTGACGTTCGCGGAGTACAAGCGCTGCTTCAAGACCATCATCCGGGGCAGCGTGATCGGCGTTATCCTGGGTTCCATTCCAGGCATCGGAGCCGCTCCGGCCGCCTTCCTGTCGTACTCGGAGGCGCGCCGGAACTCGCCGAACAAGGAGAATTTCGGCAAGGGCGAGATCGAAGGCGTGGCGGCGTCGGAAGCCGGCAACAACGGCGTCGCCGGGGCAACGCTCATTCCCCTGCTGGCGCTCGGCGTGCCGGGAGACGTCATCACCGCGATCATCATCGGCGCCTTCATGATCCACGGTCTGCAGCCGGGCCCGATCATGTTCGTCACCAACCTGGATATCGTCTACGGCCTGTTCGTCGGCATGATCCTGAGTTCGGCCGCCCTGTTCGTCATCGGCTCCGGCGCGATACGGGTGTTCCGCTACGTCGCGGACGTTCCGAGGACGCTCCTGTTCCCGCTGGTGCTGGTCCTCTGCGTCTACGGGGTCTACGCGGTCAACAATTCCATCTTCGATGTCGGCGTGATGTTCGCGATGGGATGGGTCGGCTTCATGATGCTGCGTTACAGCATTCCGGCGGCGCCCTTCCTGATCGCCTTCATTCTCGGCCCCTTGCTGGAGGACACGTTCCGGCAGTCCATGCTGATGTCGGGCGGTACGCCCGGCATCCTGTTCCGCGGCTGGATTACCTGGTTCTTCTGGTTGCTGACCGCGATTACCGTGTTCGCGATCGTACGGGCCGGTGCACGCGCCATATCAGGCACCGCCAAGGTCCAGGACATGGAATAGCAGGGAAGGGGGCATGCCCCGGATCACGGCTCGGCGGCTCGGTTCCGGTCCCATCATCCATGAGGGGACCGGGCCGCTCGGCGGCAATATCAACGGCCCCTCTCTGATCCGGGCGCCGGACTGGATCGACCGTCCACTCGGTCGCTACTACCTCTATTTCGCCCACCACAAGGGTCGCTCGATCCGGTTGGCATACGCCGACGCGATCAAGGGGCCGTGGCGACTGCATCTGCCGGGCGCGCTGGACGTCTCGGAGTCCCTCTTCGTCAGCGAGGATGTCTCACCCGACGGCCTCTCCCTCGATGGCGACTGGGCCGCGAAGACGGGCGGCGGCTTTCTCTATGCCCATGTCGCCTCTCCGGATGTCCTGGTCGATGAGCCGGGCGAACGGCTGCTGATGTATTTCCACGGGTTGCTGCCGGACGGCGAACAGATGACCCGTCTCGCCACCTCACGCGACGGGCTTTCCTGGGACGTTCTGCCTCCCTTGCTCGGCCCGCCCTATTTCCGGGTCTTTGCATGGAGGGAGCGCTGGTACGCGATCTGCTGGGGCGGCCGCCTGCTCACGGCAGAGCGGCCGGAAGGACCGTTCACCCAATGCCCGGCGGTGATTGCCCGGCCGCCGCTCGCACCGGAAGGCACGACGATTCGCCATGTCGCGGCTTCAGTCTCGGGCGACGGTCTCGAACTATATTACAGCCGCATCGGAGACACGCCGGAATGTATCCTGCGGGCGTGGATCCGCCTTGACGAGACCGTCGGCCGGTGGGAGGTGCTGGAAGGCCCGGACATCGTGCTTGCGCCGCGTGAGACCTGGGAAGGCGGGAAGCTCCCCGTCATCACCTCCCGTGCCGGGGCTGCCGATGACCCGGAGCACGCGCTCCGCGATCCCTGTCTCTATACGGAGGGCGGCCGCAGTTGGCTGCTCTATAGCGGCGCAGGCGAACAGGCGATCGGCCTCGCCGAACTCTCTCGCTGACCCACCCCTCGTAAAGCAAAACGGCGCCCCCGTTGCCGGGGACGCCGTTCGTCGTCTCGAAAGGAAGGTGTGCCCTTATTCTGGGCGGCCGCCAACCGGAACGAAATCACGCAGGACTTCACCGGTATAGAGCTGGCGCGGACGGCCGATGCGCTGCAGCGGATCCTCGACCATCTCGTTCCACTGGGCGACCCAGCCGACCGTGCGGGCGACGGCGAACAGCACCGTGAACATCTCGGTCGGAATGCCCATCGCCTTGAAGATGATGCCCGAATAGAAATCGACGTTGGGGAACAGCTTCTTCTCGACGAAATACGGATCCTCGAGCGCGATGCGCTCCAGTTCCATTGCGAGCTTGAGCAGCGGATCGTCCTTCAGGTCGAGCGCTTCGAGCACCTCGTGGCAGCTCTTCTGCATGACCTTCGCGCGCGGGTCGTAGTTCTTGTAGACCCGGTGACCGAAGCCCATCAGGCGGAACGGGTCGTCCTTGTCCTTCGCCTTCTTGATGTATTCCGGGATGTTGTCCACGGAACCGATCTGGTTGAGCATCTTCAGCACCGCCTCGTTGGCGCCGCCATGTGCCGGGCCCCAGAGCGAGGCGATACCGGCGGCGATACAGGCGAACGGGTTGGCGCCCGAGGAGCCGGCGAGACGCACTGTCGAGGTCGAGGCATTCTGCTCATGGTCCGCATGCAGGATCAGGATGCGGTCCATCGCGCGGGCCAGCACCGGGTTGATCACATATTCCTCGGCCGGGACCGAGAACATCATGTGCAGGAAATTCTCGGCATAGGTCAGGTTGTTGCGCGGATACACGAACGGCTGTCCGAGCGAGTACTTGTAGGCCATCGCCGCCATCGTCGGGATCTTGGCGATCAGGCGGTAGCTGGCCACCATGCGCTGCCACGGATCATTGATGTCGGTCGAGTCATGATAGAAGGCCGACAGCGCGCCGGTGACGCCGCAGAGGATCGCCATCGGATGCGCGTCGCGGCGGAAGCCGCGATAGAAGTTCATCAGCTGCTCATGCACCATCGTGTGCAGGGTGATGTCGCGGTCGAACTTCGCCTTCTGGCCCTTCGACGGCAGTTCGCCGTTCAGCAGCAGGTAGCAGACATCCATGAAGTCGGAGTGTTCGGCCAGCTGCTCGATCGGATAGCCGCGATGCCTCAGGATACCTTCTTCACCGTCGATATAGGTGATCTTGGATTCGCAGGACGCGGTGGAGGTGAAGCCCGGATCGTAGGTAAAGATGCCCGCCATGCCGTAGAGCTTGCGGATATCGACCACGCGCGGTCCCACCGAACCATCCATGCCCGGCAGGTCATACGTCGTGCCGGAGGAATTGTCGGTGAGGGTGTATCCCGTATGGTTGGTATCAGACATGATCGCACTTCCTTTCGTTGGTAGGCCGCATCAGGCAGTCAGGCCATCTACGGCGGCGCGCAGCCGCGCCCTTGTTTCGGAAGCGCCGAGCGCCTCCATGACGTCATATATCCCCGGGGAGACCGTCGATCCCGTCAGCGCAACGCGCAGCGGCGGAGCGACAGCTCCCAGTTTCAGTGACCGCGCTTCCATGAAGCCGGTCACCGCGGTCTCGAGCGTTCCGCTTTCCCAGGGCTCTACGCCGGACAACAGGGCCAGGATCTCCCCCACGAGGTCTCTGGCGTCCGACGTCAGCAGCTTCGCTGCCTTGTCGGTGAGGGGCAGAGGCGCCGAGCGCACCAGATATTCTGCCGCTTCCGCAAGCTCGACGAGCGTCTTTGAGCGCTCTTTCAGGCTCGGGATACCGGCAACGAGGCGCACCCGCTGCTCTTCGGACAATATATCATAACCGACCGCCTTGCTGACAAGCGGCGCGACGAGTTCGGCGAGTGATTCCGCATCTGTTTCGCGCAGGTAATGTGCGTTTATTGCCGTCAGCTTGGCGGTGTCAAAGCGAGCCGCCGACCGGCCGACGGAATCGAGATTGAACCACTTGATTGCCTGCTCGGTCGAAATGATCTCGTCATCGCCGTGGCTCCAGCCGAGACGGAGCAGGTAATTCTTCATCGCTTCCGGCAGGAAACCCATATCGCGCCAGGCATCGACACCGAGCGCACCGTGACGTTTGGAGAGCTTGGCGCCGTCCGCACCGTGGATCAGCGGGATATGCGCGAATTCAGGCACATCCCAGCCGAAGGCGCGGTAAATCTGCGTCTGGCGGAAAGCGTTGGTCAGATGGTCGTCACCGCGAATCACGTGGGTTATCCCCATGTCGTGATCGTCGACCACCACCGAGAGCATGTAGGTCGGCGTGCCATCCGCCCGCAGCAGGATCAAGTCGTCCATCTGCTGGTTCGACACCGTGACCTCGCCCTGCACCAGGTCGGCGATCCTCGTCTCGCCGTCGATTGGCGCCTTCAGCCGGACCACCGGGGCGATGCCCTCCGGCGCTTCCGACGGATCGCGGTCGCGCCAGCGGCCGTCATACATCCGCGGACGGCCTTCGGCCTTGGCGGTGGCGCGCATCTCCTCGAGTTCTTCCGGGGAGCAATAGCAGTAATAGGCATTACCGGACGCGAGCAGGCCGCGGACCGCTTCCGCATGGCGCTCCTGCTGCTCGGATTGCATCACCGCGTCCTCGTCGGAGAGAAGACCGAGCCAGCCAAGACCGTCGAAAATCGCGTCGACCGCTTCACGGGTCGACCGTTTCCGGTCTGTGTCCTCAATACGAAGGAGATAACGGCCGCCGTGATGGCGGGCGAAGAGCCAGTTGAACAGCGCCGTTCTTGCGCCGCCGATATGGAGGAAGCCCGTGGGCGATGGGGCAAACCGGGTAACAACCGACATCCTGGATCCGCGTTCTCTCGTTGTTTGTCATTTTTTTGTCCGAGCTTATTTAGCAGCCGGCGCGGAGGCTGTTTAGCACATAGGTCTCGCAGTTGCAGCATACTTCTCATACAACCAGAGTTCTGCATTTATCCGCTGTAGATAACCTCTTGCGGCGTTGCATCGCAGCAGCGCGGGAGCAGACGCTTCTGGACCGGGAACACTGGTTTCTCTGGCTTCCCGTCGGGTTGGCGGCCGGCGTAGGTGCCTGGTTCTCCGCAGACCGCAATCCGCCGCTCCTTGCCGGCATCTTCCTGTCCGTGATCCTGCTGTGCGCCGGGTTCGTCCAGCGGTCGGATGCGCTGCGGCGCGGCATGCTGCTCCTGCTGGCGACAGTCGCCGCCGGGTACCAGGTCGTCGCTCTCACCTCGGACTATCGCGGCACGCCGGCCATCGAGAAGGCGGTGCGGTTGACAGGCGCGACCGCGGATATCGTCTCGATGGAGGAGGGTGAACGTTCCCTCCACCTGCGCCTGCGGAACCTGCGCACGCAGGATGGCCGGCCGGTCGCCGCCGGAGCGGTCGACCTCTATGCCGCCACACGAATGGCCGGCGAACTCGCGGGGTCCACGCGCATCCGTTTCGACGGGCGTGTCGCGCCGCCGGATGCGCCCGATTTCCCCGATGCACCCGACCAGCAACGCCGTGCCTGGTTCGAGGGAATCTCCGCAAGCGGCTTTGCCTGGCGTATCGAACGAATCGGGAGCGAACCGCCTCGATTCGATCCCGTCGCCAGATTGCGGCAAGCGATGGGGTCGGCACTTCGAGAGCGGCTGCCAGAACGCGAAGGTGGTATCGCCATTGCGCTTACAATCGGCGAACGGCGGGGTATCGCGGGCAACGATCTTTCCACCCTGCGGGATTCCGGCCTTGCGCATCTCCTGGCCATCTCCGGTCTGCATGTCGGTCTCGTCGCCGGCATGGCGTTCTTCGCCGTCCGACTTTCACTGGTTGTGCTGTTGCCGGTAGGGGCCGGCCATGCGGTGAAGAAGATCGCTGCCGGGGCGGCCATTCCGGTGGCGCTGCTCTACATGCTGATGGCAGGCGCCACCGTACCGACACAACGCGCTTTCCTGATGGCGGCGGTCACCCTCGGCGCCGTGATCGTCGACCGACAGGCGATCTCGCTCCGCACGGTGGCGATCGCCGCCTGTGCGGTGCTGACGCTCGATCCCCATGCCCTGACCGGCCCCAGTTTCCAGATGTCGTTCGCCGCCGTCACCCTGATCGTCGCGTTGTACGAGAGACTGGGCGAACCTCTGCGCTCCCTCGTGCGGGGCGAGGGGGCGACGTTCCTGTCCCGGTTGTTCGGTTGGGTGGCGCTGATGCTGCTGGCCACGCTCCTGTCGACGCTCGCCGCCAACATCGCGACAGCGCCGTTCGCCGCCCACCATTTCGGCCGGATCTCGGTTGTCGGGCTGCTCGCCAACCTGGCGGCGGTGCCCGTGGCCGCCTACGTGGTGATGCCGGCACTGCTCGGCTTCGCGCTGCTGGCGCCGCTTGGGCTCGGATACCTGCCAGCGGCTCTTGCGGAATGGGGAATCGGCCTATTGCTCTGGATCGCGGAGCTTGCAGCCGGCCTGCCGTTTGCCGTCATCGAACCGGTGGATCTCCCGACCGCGCCGCTTCTCATGCTTGTCGGGGGCGCGCTCTGGCTGGTTATCTGGCGACAGAAACTACGCTGGGCCGGTATCCTGCCACTGGCGGCAGGTGTCAGTCTTGCGATTCTCCAGCCCGCCCCGCTGATGGTCATCCACGCCAAGGGAGGCTGGGTCGCTGTCCGGGGCGAGGGCGGGGCGGAAATCCATGGTCCGGAACGGGTTGATGGCTGGCTCAGGCGCCGGTTGTCATCGGCGCTGGCCAGGTCCGAACCGCCGTCTTCGGTGGCTTGTGACAATTTCGGATGCCAGCTTGCCTGGACAGACGGTCCGCGGGTTTCCTACGCCTTCGACGGCAACGCGTTGCTCGACGATTGCCGGGTACCGGGAATTCTGGTGAGCCGGGAGCCGGTCCGGCGCTCCTGCCGGGGTCCGGGCATTGTCATCGATCGGTTCGATCTCTGGCGCGACGGCGCGCAGGCGATCTTTCCGGGCCAACCCGTGCCTGCCATTCGCACGGTCAGGGGCGCCCAGGGATGCCGGCCATGGGCGCGTCTGCCCGGTTGCCGCGAAAACGATCAGTAGAGGCGGACGAGACCGATCAGCTTGCCCTGGATGGCGACCTGGTCGGGGCCGAAGATGCGGGTCTCGTAGGCCGCATTGGCCGGTTCCAGCGCTACCGATTCGCCACGGCGGCGCAGCCGCTTCAGGGTCGCCTCGTAATCGTCGATCAGGGCGACAACGATATCGCCGTTGTCCGCGGTGTCGCAGCGCCGGATGACCACGGTGTCACCGTCGAGAATACCGGCTTCGACCATCGAATCGCCTTCGACCTCAAGCGCGTAATGCTCACCGCCGCCGAGCATGGAAACGGGAATGTCGACCGTGCGCCCCGGATTCTGCAATGCCTCGATCGGGGTGCCGGCCGCGATCTTGCCATGCACCGGCAGCGGCACCGAGGAGGCGCCGCTATCGCCTTCCTGTTCCCGTCCGCGCAACTTGGCCGTCCGGAAATTGCCCTCGATGACGTTGGGCGAGAAGCCGTCGCGCGCCTGCGGGCGGTAGGCATCGCCTGGCAGCTTCAACACCTCGATGGCACGCGCCCGGTGGGGCAGGCGGCGGATGAAGCCACGTTCCTCCAGCCCGGTGATCAGCCGGTGAATACCGGATTTCGACTTCAGGCCGAGCGCGTCCTTCATCTCGTCATATGACGGCGGCACGCCGGTCGCGGCCAGTTTCGAATCGATCAGGATGAGCAGGTCATGTTGCTTGCGCGTCAGCATCGGGTTCTCCGGTTCGGCTGTTCGTCGTGGCTTCCGCCCCGGTTCCGACGCGCCGCCTTGAAGAGGCGACAAGATATGGAACAAAAACGAAACACCGAGCACATGTTCTAGTTTGGTTCTTCTTGCCGATCAAGTGTTTTTACACCCGCCGGAAGATGTCAGATGCGAAAAGCGGTCGCCTGCAGATGAAGCACGCGCACGAACTCCCCGGCTGCCGCCGCTTTCGCGAAGGGCGGCCGCACCACGAGAGCATCGGCAAGCGCGAGGCGGGAGAGCATGGAACTGTCCTGCTTCTCGAAACTGCGCACCCGCGACTCGCCGTCCGGGCCCCGTTCAATGACCGCGCGAAGGTAATCCTCGCGCCGGTCGTTCTCCGGCAGCGGTGCCGCAAGCGGCATCACGCTCTCGCCGAGTTCCTCCGCGCAGCCCATCATCTTCTGCAGGGCCGGGCGCAGGAAGATCAGGCTGCAGACCAGGGCAGAGACCGGGTTGCCGGGCAGCCCCATCATCGGCGTGCCCGCGATATGGCCGAACATCAGCGGCTTTCCCGGCCGCATGGCGATCTTGTAGAAATCCAGTTCGAGGTCCCGCCTTTCGAGGCCGGAGCGGACGAGGTCGTAATCGCCGACCGACGCGCCGCCGATGGTCACCAGCATGTCCGCATGGCGGGCCGCATCCGCCGCCTTGTCGAGCGCGGCATCGTTGTCGGCGGCGATACCGACATTGACCGGATCACCGCCGAGACAGCGCACCATGGCGGCGAGCGCGACCCCGTTCGAGGAGACGATCTGGTTCGGTCCCGGCTGCTCGCCCGGATTGACCAGTTCGTCGCCGGTCGAGAGGATCGCGATCCGCGGCCGCATGCGAACCGAGAGGGAGGGCCGGTTCATCGCCGCGGCCAGGCCGATATCGCGTGCGGTAAGGATGCGTCCCGCGCGGAGCAGGGTCTCGCCGACCGAGAAATCCAGCCCGGCCGGGCGGACAAACTGGCCTGTCCTCACACTTTCCCGCGCCGTGACCGTCTCGCCGTCGACCTCGGTGTCTTCCTGGATCAGGATCGCGTCGGCGCCGTCCGGTACCGGGGCGCCGGTGAAGATGCGCACGCATTCGCCGGGACCTACCACGCCGTCGAAACTGCCGCCGGCAGCCGATTCGCCAATGCGGCGGAGCGTTGCGGGAACGACGGCAATGTCGGCCGATCGGACCGCATAGCCGTCCATGGCGGATACGGGCACCGGCGGCTGGGTGAACCGCGCGCTGACGTCTTCCGCCAGCACCCGGGCATGCGCTACGTCGAGGCCGACCTGTTCAACACCGGTCAGCCCGACGCCGGCGAGAATGTTTTCCAGGGCCTCGGCGACGGAGATCATGCGTTCCACTCGCCCGACTTGCCGCCGGACTTGTGGACCAGGCGGACATTGGTGATCTGCATGCCGCGATCGACGGCCTTGCACATGTCGTAAACGGTCAACGCCGCGACACTGGCCGCCGTCAGCGCCTCCATCTCGACCCCGGTTTTGCCGGACACCCGGCAGCGCGCGGATATCTCGACGCAATTGCGTTCCGGGTTGCAGGTGAGGTCGACCTTCACCGAGGTGAGGCCGAGGGGGTGGCAAAGCGGTATCAGGTCCGGCGTGCGCTTGGCGCCCATGATGCCGGCGAGCTGGGCAACCGTCAGCACGTCGCCCTTCTTCATGCCGCGGTCCATGATGGTCCGCAGCGTTTCCGGTTGCATCACCACGTCGGCGGCGGCGACTGCCACGCGTTCGCTCGCCTCCTTGCCCGAGACATCGACCATCACGGCATTGCCGTCGCCGTCGAAATGGGTCAGCCCGTCGCCGCTCATGCCTGCCTCGCGGCCGGTTCGGGATTGGCGAGGATGCTGCGCACCGCCGCGGCGACATCGTCCTGGCGCATGAAGCTCTCGCCGATCAGGAAGCAGCGCGCACCGCAGGCCGCCATGCGCGAGAGGTCGGAAGCGGTGTAGAGACCGCTCTCGCAGACAAGCAGCCGGTCACCCGGAACCGCCGCGGAAAGTTCTTCCGTTGTCGCAATATCGACCGACAAGGTCTTGAGATTGCGATTGTTGATGCCGAGCAGGGGGCTCTTCAACAACAGGGCCCGGTCGAGTTCCTCCCGGTTGTGTATCTCGATCAGCACGTCCATGCCGAGACCGAACGCCGCCGCCTCGAGGTCGGCCGCCTCGGCATCGTCGAGCGCCGCCATGATCAGCAGGATGCAATCGGCCCCGAGCGCGCGGGACTCGACGATCTGCCAGGGATCGACCATGAAATCCTTGCGCAGGACCGGCAGCGACACCTCGGCACGGGCCGCGACAAGGTAGGAATCCTCGCCCTGGAAATAGGGTGTATCGGTGAGGACGGACAGGCAAGTCGCACCGCCGGCCTGGTACGCTCGGGCCAGCGACGGCGGATCGAAGTCGGCCCGGATCAGGCCCTTCGAGGGCGATGCCTTCTTGATTTCGGCGATCAGGCCATAACCCGCCTGCGACGCCGCGACGAGGGCCGCATGGAAACCGCGCGGGACCGATGCCGCCGCCGCGCGGGCATCGATATCTGCCTGCGTAGTTTCCGACTTGCGCCGGGCGACATGGGCGCGCTTGTCGTCGCAGATACGGGTAAGTACATCGGACACGGGCGTCAGTATCCGTTGGTGATGGCGATGAGGCGGTCGAGGGTTTCCGCGGCGGCGCCGCTGTCGATGGTCTCCTCCGAGAGGCCGACGCCGTCGGCGAGGCTGTCGACCCGGTCGGCAACGACGAGGGCGGCGGCCGTGCTCATCAGCACGGCATCTCGGTAGGCATTCTTCTCGCCAGAGAGCAGGGCCTTCAACGCGGCGGCGTTCTCGGACGCCTCACCACCCTTAAGGTCGCTGAGAGTGTGAGCGGCAAGCCCGGCATCGGCGGGCACGACCCGGAAAGTGCGGACATCGCCATCCTTCAGCTCGGCGACCGTCGAGGCGCCGGTTACCGAGAGTTCGTCGGTACCGTCGTCACCATTGAAAACCCAGGCCTTCTCGACGCCGAGGCGACCGAGCACCTGCGCCACGGGTTCTACCCAGGCGGCATCGAACACGCCGACCGCCAACCGCCGCACCAGCGCCGGGTTGGACAGCGGGCCGAGCAGGTTGAAGATCGTACGGGTGCCGAGCTCCACGCGGGTCGGGCCGACATGGCGCATGGCGCTATGGTGCCGCGGCGCCATCAGGAAGCAGATGCCGGCTTCCCACAGCGCGCGCTTCACCAGTTCCATGTCCGCATCGACATTGACGCCGAGCTCGCGCAACACGTCGGCAGCACCGGATTTCGAGGAGAGCGCCCTATTGCCATGCTTGGCGACCGGCACACCCGCCGCCGCCGTGACGATGGCCGAGGCAGTCGAGATGTTGTAGGTGCCGGTACCATCGCCGCCGGTGCCGACGATATCGATGGCGGTTGCCGGCGCCTCGATCTTGAGCACCTTGGCGCGCATCACCCGGGCGGCGCCGGTGATCTCTTCCACGGTCTCGCCGCGCACCCGCAGCGCCA
>JAVKCR010000509.1:0-7370 GCA_040222645.1 Rhodospirillales bacterium | reverse complement strand
CCGCCTCATAAAGATCGAGTTCATGAGCAGGATTCTCCTAGAGCCGGCGGAGCTTGTTCTCGTCGCGGCGTTCGACGACGTAGATCTGCAGGGAGCGGTCGAGGCCGGATTTCAGCGCACCCTCGAGCCGGCGGACCATGTCCGGCTTGGCCTTCGGGTCCACGCCGAAGCCGAAATCCACGACGACGCGCACCGGGTAGGCGTCGAGATCGTTCTCGAGCGCCGCCAGCAATACGGTGTCGCCCGGCTGCCCCTCGGACGAGAGGAACGTGGCTATGGCCGCCTTGAGCGCCCCTTTACGTTGCTCATCGGACAGCGCGAGCCAGTCGGCGGCAGGCGAATGATGAAACTCGTTGGGATCTTCGTCGTCGGCAGCGCCGACGGACATGCAGAGTTCCTGCAGCAGCGGGAACGGATGGCTTGCATTGGCCGGAAGCAGGATACCGGTACCCCGTCCAACGGCGCCGGCCGCCCGGGCGGCGCCAAGCAGCCGCGCCGGCCCGTGCTCGATCGCCTCGCGGATTGGCAGTCCGATCACCGAGCGGCAATAGGCTTCCAGCAGACAGGCCGCGTCCAGATCGGAGTCCGAGCGGTAACCTGCCCCGGTAACGATACCGTCGGCATCGGATGTCAGCGCGAGGGTGACAGCGTCCCGTTCCGCAGAGACAAGACCGTCACCGGCGGGTAGAACCGCGTGCCGGGGGGCACTGGCGAATGTCGTCAGCCATTCCGCAAGCTCCTTGTCGATCGCGGCGCCCATTCAGCCGCCGTCCCCGATACGGATATCGGCCCGCACCGCATCGCCGAGATCGGTGATCGCGACGCCGCCGAGATTGCCGAGCGCGGTCTCAAGCTCGGCCAGCCGGTCTTCCGGAACCATGGTCTTGGAAACCCGGATCGACACCGCTTGGAGACCGTAGCTCTCGGCGGCTTCCGCCATGTTGAGCACGCCGAGCACCGGATCGGGGTCCGGCACCCACATCTCGAGAAAGTCGTCGCCGACGCCGTGGCGGCGGAGGTTGTTGACCAGCCCGTCCTCGAACTCGCGGACCAACGCGTCGTAATCGAGGCTGTCTCCCGCTGCGCTCATGCCGCCTTCCGGGAGAGATAGACATTCACCGCATCCGCCACCCGGCGGATTTCGGCCTCGGTCAGGTACTGGTGGACCGGCAGCGTCAGGATGCGTCCCGCCTGTTCCTCGGTCACCGGAAAGTCGCCCGGCCCGAAGCCGAGGCCGCGCGCCGCCGGCTGCAGGTGGATCGGAATCGGGTAGTGGATGGCGCTGCCGATACCCAGCGATTTCAGATGCGCCTGCAATCCGTCGCGGTCGTCGACCTGCACCACGAAGGTGTGGAAGGTATTGTATTCGATGTCACGGCAGGGCGGCGCATAGACCAGCGCCGGATCGAGCAGCGTACGGTAGAGCGCGGCATTGTTCCGCCTCGCTTCCGACACCCGGTCGAGCGTTTCCAGGCGCCTGAGCAGGATCGCCGCCTGAAAGGTATCCATCCTCGCGACGGTGGCGAATTCCTCGACCGTGTTGCGGTCGGCGAGGCCGTGATTGCGCAGCCGCCGGACCGTCTCCGCCACCGCCGGATCATCGGTGGTCAGGAAACCGCCGTCGCCGCAGGCATTCAGGTTTTTCAGCGGGTGGGTGGAGAAGCAGCCGATATCGCCGAACGAGCCCGCCGGCCTGCCGTCATAGCGCGAGCCGATGGCCTGCGCCGCGTCCTCGACGATCATGAGGCCGTGGCGCCGTGCGATCTCCACGATCGGGTTCATGTCGGCGATGCGCCCGGAGAGATGCACCGGCATGATCGCCTTCGTCCGCTTCGTGATCGCCGCCTCGAACAGCGCCGGGTCGATGTTCTGGTCGTGCTGCACGTCGACGAAAACCGGTGTCGACCCGATCGCGACGATGGCGCCGGTGGAAGCGACGAATGAGTTCGGCGGGGTGATGACCTCGTCGCCCGGCCCGATACCCAGCGCGCGCATGCCGAGTTCCAGCGCGTCGGTGCCGGAGGCGAGGACCACCGCTTCCTTCACGCCGCAGAAGGCGGCCAACTTTGCTTCAAGCTCCTCGATCAGGCCGCCGCCGACGAAGAAGCCGCTGTCGATCACCTCGTCGAGCGCGCGATGCAGCATCTCGCGCTCGTCCGCGGCCTGGCGGCCGAGGTCGACATAGGCGATGGGGGCCGTCGAAGTGTCAGCGCTCAAGGTAGAACTCCCGCACAACCGCCGTGACATGGTCGATCTCGTCGCGGGACAGGTGCTGGTCCACGGGGAAGGTGATGATCTCGCCGGTATGGCGGTCGGTAACGGGGAAATCGCCGGGCTTGTAGCCGAGATGTTTCAGGCCGTCCTGAAGGTAGAGCGGGACGGGGTAGTGGATCTTGCACTCGATCCCCGCCGCCTGGCAGTACGCGTAGAGCCCGTCGCGCTCCTCGGCGAAGACGATGTAGAGGTGGTAGACGCGGCGCCGGTCATCCGGGCGGACGGGAATACGGATCTGCGGAATGTCCGCGAAGGCGGCATCGTAGGCGGCGGCGTTCGCGATGCGTTTCGCGGTGATGTCGTCGGCCTGGCCGATCAGCCAGTTGCCGACCACCGCCTGCAGCGTATCGAGCCGCGAATTGTAGCCGAGGATCTCGATCTCGTCGCGATTGCGCATGCCGTGATTGCGCAGCAGCCGGAGTTTCGCATCCATCTCGTCGTCATCGGTGACGATGACCCCGCCGTCACCCCAGACATTGAGGTTCTTCAGCGGGTGCAGCGAGAAGCCGCCGGCATTTCCCCAGGTGCCCGACCGCTTGCCGCCGATATCGGCGAGCAGCGCTTGGCAGGCGTCCTCGACCACCGGCAGGCCGTGGCGTTCGGCGATCTCCATCAGCGCCGGCATGTCGGTCATGTAGCCGGTGAAATGCACCGGCATGATGGCCTTCGTTCGTGGCGTTATCGCGGCTTCCAGCTGGCCCACGTCCATGCAGAAGGTATCGTCGCAATCGACGAAAACCGGCGTCGCGCCGATCTCGGCGATCGCGCCGACGGTCGCGATGAAGGTGTTGGCGGTGGTGATGACCTCGTCGCCATGGCCGATGCCGAGCGCCCTGAGCGGCAGTTTCAGCGCATCGGTGCCGGAGCCGACGCCGATCGCGTGGCGCGTGCCGATCAGCTCGGCGAAGCGGCCCTCGAATTCGGTCAGCGGCGCGCCGAGCGTGAAGTCGCCCGTCGGCACGAAGGCCTTCAGCTGTTCCCAGAGATCGTCGATGTCGCCGAATTGCTGCGGCAGGTACGAATACCTGACCTTCATGTAGCGTGACGGCGATGGTGCATGTTTCAGCATCACGTTCACTTGTTCCTCCATCCTCTTCTAGAACGGTCCCTTGAAGTCCGGGTTCGGGACATCGATGGGACGCGAAGCGCGGGCTTCTGCCAGCGCCGCCCTGACCGGCGCCAGCCGGTCGTGAGCCCCGGTAATATCGGCTGTCCGGGCCACGATGTCACCTGAATATGGATAGAAATCCGGCACCAGCGACCGGCTTGACGGCGTCGGATGGCCGGGCAGGCCGAGCCGGACCGGGGCCGCCTTCATGTCGGCGAAGGCCTGCTCGGTCACCTGGGCGATGATCTCGGCGCCGGCGCCGAACAGCTTCCATCCGACATCGCCGACGATCAGCCGCCCGGTGCGGCGCACCGAGGCGATGACGGGCGCGAGGTCGAGCGGGCGCAGCACCCGCATGTCGAAGACGTCCGCCGAGACGCCGGCGCGGGCCATGGCGTCCGCCGCCTCGCGCGCCTCGTAGGTCATGTAGGAGGTGGCGACGATGGTGACGT
Organism: Rhodospirillales bacterium; assembly: GCA_040222645.1. GTDB lineage: Bacteria > Pseudomonadota > Alphaproteobacteria > Rhodospirillales > HT1-32 > HT1-32. The sequence goes on along the minus strand of JAVKCR010000509.1, from coordinate 3,536 downwards.
CGTTGCCCTCGCGCACATGGGCCGGTCCCACGAGTGGCGTCTCGTAGAGTTCTGCCGGCACGTCGCCGGTGGCGTAGTGGGTCCAGCGGTGCTCCAGCATCACGACGGGATTGTCGTCGCGGATGGCGGCCACCAGCATGCCCTTGGCGTCCTGCGCGGTGGACGGCAGCACGACCTTGAGGCCCGGGAAATGCGCGAAGACCGATTCGAGGCTCTGGGAATGTTCCGGCCCCTGCCCCCAGCCGCGGCCGATGATCATGCGGATGACCAGCGGCACCCTGTGCCGGCCTTCAGTGACATAATGGATCTTGGCCGCGTTGTTGAAGATCTGTTCCAGCGCCAGCAGCGCGAAATCGACACGCTGGTGCACCATCACCGGGCGGCGGCCCATCAGGGCGGCGCCGATGGCGATCCCGGTCAGACCGTTCTCGGCGACCGGCATCTCGACCACACGGTCGGTGCCGTATTTCTCAACAAGGCCTGCGGTGGTGCCGAAGATGCCCTTGGGGTCGGCCGCGCCCTCGCCCATCAGGAAGACGCGGTCGTCGGCTTCCATGCACTGGTCCATCGCCTCGCGCAGCGCCTCGGCGCCGGTGATCAGCCGCCCGGAAGGCGCGTGCTCAGGCATAGACATGGTCACCCGCCGTCGCCTGTTCGGGGAAGGGGGCCGCCAGCGCGAAATCGAAGGCCACCGCCGTCTCGTTTTCGATATCGAGATGCATGGCACGGTCCGCCGCCGCGTCGAGCAGGCCGTCGGTCATCAGCCGGCCGCGCAGCAGGGCGACCGGGTCACGCGCCATCCAGGCCTCGAATTCCTCGGTCGTGCGGTAGCCGAGATCATTGTCGTAATAGGGGCCGCAATGCTCCCGCCAGCGGTAGGTGTCGGCGAGGATGAAGGACGGGCCGTCACCGGCCCGGGCCCTGGCGGCGGCGGCGGAGGTCGCGGCAAAGACCGCTTCCGCATCGTTGCCGTCGACCGTCGCGGTCGGCAGGCCATGCGCCTCGGCCAGCTGGGTCAGCGGTCGGTCGGGCTGGCGGTCGCGCAAGGGGGTGTAGACGGAGAACAGGTTGTTCTCGCAGACGAAAATCACCGGCAGCTTGCGGATGGCGGCGAAGTTGGCGCTCTCGTGGAACACGCCCTCCTCTACCGAGGCATCGCCGAGGAAGACCACCGCGACGTTGTCGCTGCCTGCCTGCTTCATGCCGAGCGCCGCGCCGACCCCGACCGGGATCGAGCTTGCCACGATCGGCGCACTCATCAGCACGCCGGCCGGGCCGTCGAAGAGATGCATGGACCCGCCGCGCCCGCCACAGCAGCCCGGCGCCTTGCCGTGGAACTCGCAGAGCATGGCCTTGAGGTCGCCGCCCTTGGACAGGTAATGCGCGTGACCTCGATGGGTGGTGACGATCTGGTCTTCCCGGCGCAGCGCGAGACAGACCCCGGCGGAGACGCCCTCCTGGCCGATCGACAGATGCACCGGGCAGCGCATCTCGTTGTCCTTGTGATAGCGGTCGGCGACGGCTTCCTCGACCAGGCGCACGCGCAGCATGTCCCGGTAGAGCGCCAGCCGTGTCGCGGCGTCGGTCACTTGAGCTTCACCTTCTGCATGGTGCGGATGTTGTAGTAGCGCGGATCGTCCATGCTGTTCGGCAGCCGCCCATCCGAGAAGGCGCTGACCAGGTCGCGCACGGCATCCTCGATGGAATGCTTCGGCGTGAACCCGAGTTCGCGGCGGATCTTCTCCGAGGAGACATGGTAGGAGCGCAAATCGTCGGTCGGCTCGACGGCGATCTCGACATTGCTGCCGAGCCTGCTGCCGACGGTATCGCGCACCGTCTCCGCCAGCTGCGTGACCGAATGGTTCTCGTAACCCGCGTTGAAGATCTTGCCGTCAATCTGTTCGTCCGGCAGTTGCAGCGACAAAAGGTAGAGGTCGGTCATGTCCTCGATATGCAGATTCGGGCGCTTCTGCGGTCCGCCGAAGACCTTGATCCGGCCGTTGTGGACGGCGTGGTTGGTCAGGATGTTGACGATCACGTCGAGGCGCTGGCGCGGGCCGTAACCGCAGACCGTCGCCGGGCGGATGGTCAGGGTAACGAACCCCGGCTCGCGCTCGCGGTCGAGCACTTCCTCGCACATCGCCTTGAACTTGGAATAATCGGTCAGCGGTTCGAGCGCGAGGTCCTCGGTGACGTTGTCGACTTCCTTGATGCCGTAGACGCTGGAGGAGGAGGCGTAGATGAAGCGCGTCACCCCGGCTTCCTTGGACGCACGCACCAGCGGCAGGAAGCAGTCGTAATTGATCGACTTGCCAAGCTCCGGGTCGAGTTCGAAGGACGGATCATTGGAGATGCAGGCCAGATGGATCACCGCGTCGCAGTCCTTCAGCGCATCCTTCACCACATTGATGTCGCGAAGGTCGCCATGGACCTCGCGCAGGTTCGGGTTGCCGCGCGAGCCGGCCAGCACGTCCTCGCCGAACATGTAGAGGTCGAGCACCGTGACCTTGTGGCCCTCGGCCAGCAATTTGGGTATCAGGCGGCTGCCGACGTAACCGGCGCCGCCGGTGACCATGACATTCCAGAGACGTTTCCCGGTCATATCGCGTTCCGTTATTTCAAGAGCGTGCGGACGAATTTTAGCAGCGAAACCTTTTCAATGGATTGACGGTGGCCGACGATGCCGACCTTCATCGCCCCGGCCGCGTTGCCGACGAAACCCGCCGTTTCCATGCGCGCGCCGGCCGCCACCATCGGTGCGGTGACCGCGAAGAAGGCGTCGCCCGCGCCGACGGTATCCACCACCGTCTTGGTGAAGGCCGGGATCTTCGCCGCCCGCTCGCCGCGCCGCCAGGCGATGCAGCCATGCTTGCCGTGGGTCACCACGATGTTCGGGCAATCGATGCGCGCCGGCAGCATCTCGGTCACCACGCTCTCGGTATCGGCGTACTTGTCGGCGACTGCGAGGCGGGCCTCCGGCGCATCGATGCAGACGTAATCGGCGCGCGGATACTTGGTGATCAGGTTGTAGCCGTGGTTGGCGCTGTTCGACTGGCAGTTCACAGCGAGGAACTTCGCCGAGGAGGTCAGCGCCTCGATGATCCGGGGCGTGATCAGGCCGTGGCCGAAATCGGTGACGATGACCAGGTCGAACTCGCCGGCCCGGCGCTCAATATCCTCGGCCAGCAGCCGCTCCTGCTCGCCCTCGAGCGGACTGTCGTCCATGTAATAGACTTCGAACAGCTTGCGCATGTAGCTGTGGTCGATGAAGCGCGATTTCCGCGTCGTCGGCTTGCCCGGCCGGGTGATGGCGTGCAGCCAGACATTCGGCTTCAGCGCATCGCGGGTCACTTCCTCGTAGCCGTCGTCGCCGACCGCGGTCAGGATCTCGACCGACTGGCAGAACTCCGCGAGGTGGTTCGCCGCCGCCGCCACGCCGCCGGCGAAGGTCTCGCTGTCGCGGTAGCTGGTGGCGATCATGTTCTCCTTCGGACTCTTGCCCATCGGGAAGACGTAATTGTACTCGTCGATGATGC
>JAVKCR010000508.1:0-4388 GCA_040222645.1 Rhodospirillales bacterium | reverse complement strand
CGTGCTGGAGGACGATTTCGGGCTGCGCGCCGCCGACATGCACTGGCGCTACGGCCCGGCCTACGCCGGGGACAGCGAACCGATCGTGCGGGTGCGTCCGACAGGTTCGATGCGCCGGCAAGCGGCTCCAGTTCGACGCCCTGCGGTCGCACCCGCACGATCGGTTCGCTGTCCCCGGCGTAGGCCGGGCCGTAGCGCCAGTGCATGTCGGCGGCGCGCAGCCCGAAATCGTCCTCCAGCACGCCGCGGGCCACCAGCGCCGCGGTCATCGAATATTCCCGGACCCCGACAAGGCGGCCGGCCAGGTCACGCGGCCCCCGGATGCCCCGGTCGGTCCTGATATAGATCGATGAATGCCGGAACGACCGCGACGGGAACACCGGCAGGCCCACATAAGGGCAGTCGCCGGTCGATGTCAGGTACAGGTAATTGCTGAACGACAGTTCGGTGACATCCCAGGCCTGGTCGTCGAATGCCCGGGCAAAGATCTCCTCCAGCGGCGCCGTCACGTACTCGGCGTCCACGCCGTCTACCCCGACCAGCCCCGCCATCAGCGGCAGGGTGCGGTCGTAGGCGCCGACCGCGATGCTCAGGCGGCTGGTCAGGCGACCAACTCCTCGAGCACGCCGCGGCAATCCATCTCGTACTCGAGATCGACAACCGGCGGACGGTTGAAGTGCCAGGTGACGCCAGCCGGGGCTGCCCCCCTGGCGACGATCTCGCTGGCCAGGAAGGGATGGATGTCGTGCACGGTGTAGACTTGGGTCGCCGTCACATCCGACCAGCCGGCGCCGAGCGCGCCTAGCCGGCGCTCCATCTCGCCGAGGACGAAACGCGCCTTCTCGAGGATCGCCTCGGGGCTCAGGTCACCGAGCCGCACGATGTTGTCGCGATAGGTGCCGAGGCCTTCCGGGCATTCGCCGCTGCCGGCGATCACGAAGGACGGGCGCGGCTCTTCGCGCGCGACGGTGAAGGTGAAGGCGTGGAACGACGGCTCGGACGGGCCGCCCACCTCCGGACAGACATTGCTGCGCGCCACCGGGTTGGTCGACCCGTCGAAGATCCCCCAGCGCGACAGGGTATCCACATAGCTCTCGTTGAAGCGCCGGAATCCATCCTCGGAGAACTGGCCGGGCGACCGCAACTCGCAGGCGCAGAACGCGGTGAGCGGCCGTCCTGCCGCCTTGATCATGGCCTCGGCCTGCGCGAATCCTTCGGCCAGCGGCACCGGGCGCCGGAACTGGACCCGTCGCATCCCGTAGCCGGGCATCGCCGCGACCCCGGCGGAATACTGGAAGACCCCCGGTACGAAACGGTATCCCCCGGGCTGAAAATCGGCAGTGCTCATCTCGGGGTTCCCAGTCTGTTGCGGCAGGCCCGGCCATTCTACGCAGCGGCTTCAGGGCCTTGCAACGACATCCCCCTCCGGCGTTGAACTCCCTCTCCCCCCGCCCGGGAAAAGTGCCCCGCAGGGGCGAAGGGGGCGCCGCACGCTCCGTCGTTCCTTACTCCCTCTCCGCCCTCCGGGAGAGTTGAGTCGATGCACTCCCTCTTCCCCCTCTGGGGGAAGTGCCCGGCAGGGGCGATGGGGGCGCCAAAGTCTCCGTCGTCCCGCAGCCCCGGCGATCGCTCCCGCCTACTGGGTCGCCACCGGCTTGCCGATGGTCACCAGGATGATCCGGGTGGTGCTGCTCTGATGGATCAGCAGGTTGCCGTCCCGGGTCGGGCGCATATGCCGGACGATCCCCGCATAGACCCCGCCCGAGGGTATCGGGAAGCTCTGGAAGCTTTCCGTCGCCGGATCGAAGCGGACCAGCGGGTCCGGGCGCATGCCGGATTCATTGTACCAGACGATGCCGTCGACCACCGCGATGGCATAGGGATGCGACTTCGGTCCGCTGGGCGACTCCCACTCCCGGATATCGCCGGTCGCGGGGTCGTAGCGGCCGAGCTTGCCCTTGCCGGAATTGACGTACCAGATCATGCCGTCACCGGCGATGTCGAGGCGGCGCACCGTGGTTCCCGGCGTCGGCAGCTTCACCTCCGTCAGGTCCATGGTCGCCGGATCGACCTTCAGCAGGCAGGGGCCGCCGTTGCAGGCCACCCAGGGCGTGCCGTCCGCATCGATCTTGATGCCGTAGGGCCGGGAGCCCGGGGTCGTGGCGGTCACCAGCCGGATATCGCCGCTTTTCGGGTCGAGGCGGCCGATCATGTTGCTCTGCTGCAGGGTGAACCAGAGGATGCCCTGGCGGTCGAAGACGGCGGTATGCGGGTCGCGCGCCGCCTTGTCCGGCATCGGGAACTCGGTCACCGCGCCGGTCGCCGGATCGAGGCGGCCGACGGTGCCGTTCTTGTTGCCGGTGTACCAGACCATCCCGGCCGCATCGAGCAGCACGCTATGGGGAAAGGCCCCCTCAGGCAGTTGGTATTCCTTCATCGCCCCGGTCGCGGGTTCGATGCGCCCGACGAGGTTGGCCCACTGCCCGGCCCACCAGATCGAGCCGTCGGCGGCTTCCACCGGATCGCGTGACCGCTGGCCGAGCGTCGGCGTGACCCATTCCTTGAAGGTGACCTCCACATCGCCCGGCACCAGCTTCGGCGCCTTGCGGGTATGGGGCGGGAAATGGGTGGCGAGATAGCTCACCATCTCCGCCCGTTCGGCAGGGCTGTCCGACAGGTCGATCATGGTCGAGGACAGTTCCTGCCAGTCCGCGGCGGAATAGCCCGAGCTGCGGATGATGTTGTTCTCGGTGTGACAGCCGGTGCAGACCGCGGAGACCATCTCCTTGCCCGGCCCTTCGGGCAGGGTTTGCGCGGCAGCGGCAAAGGATAGGCAGGATAGCGCCCCTGCCAGCGACAACAGCGACAACCTGGGCATTGCCCATCCTCCCGTGAAACAAGACGGGAATATTATCGCAGCTGCCATCGGGTAGATAGAAGATTCATGACCGCTCTCCGGCCGCCCTTGTGCGACCGGCAAACCCCTCGTTCCCGCGAAGGCGGGAATCCAGGTTGCTCGGCCCCTGCATTGACGTTCTGGATTCCCGCTTTCGCGGGAATGAAGGGGGGGGGGGCGGCTGTGAAAGGGGTGCGTTCGCCGCTACCGCCGCGTTACATTCAATGATAGAAAATTGCCTGGATATTCCGTTGACCGGCGAGACGGCAATTTCATGGTAACTGTACATCGGAGTAGCGAGTTAATCTGTGCCTCAAACAAATATTTCGTCAGAGATAACTATTTTCTTTTTCTTTTAAGATAATCTCTCATAATTATTTTAAAATCAAAAGTGGGTTCGGTTGTTTGGTGAATGATTTTTCGTAGCTCTTTAGTAAACATTTCAACATCAAGATAGTAATTGGGAAATGCCTTTCTGAGGTCTGAAAACTTGTCGATTTCAATAATCACAGAATTATTGGAGTCGAATGCTCGATCTAAATCTGACTTTGTCGAAAAATTCTTCTCTTTAAAAAAATATGGTCCAGAGCTAACGGTATTGGTGCATGGGTCAAACTCTAATGTAAAAAAATTAAGTTTCATTGATTTTGCAACTTCTGTTTGCTTAATAATAGATCGATAAGATTCTAATTCATTTAAGGCATTCAATTCTTTATTTAAAAATAATAACTCTTTTCTTCTTTCATTCTCGTTTTCAGGCAAATTTCTCCCCACGGGCTGATTTTCTCTGTGAGCCAGTTCACTAGACATAATTTGGAACAGTCGAAGCCAATTGGGGTCGCCTTCTCCAGACTTCAGATTCTCTTGTCTAACCAAACCAACTGCCTCTACCGCAGTCGCCCAAGCATGTTGGAGTTTTGTTCTTATTTGTATTTCGATACGTTGGTTGTTGTGTTGGCTATCTTCGTCTTTTCCAATAAATTTCACAACAAAGTGTTTTGATCTATATCCATCTAATTTTGGAAAAGAAATGTAATCATTTTTCTTTATCATTTCAAATTTTGACAAATCACTAAAATATAAATCTTCAAAATTATTCATGTCATCTATTGTATTAAATATTAATCTGCATCCTCCTATGTCTTGTATTTGGTCAAGTCTTAAGCTTGTTGTCCGCAATTTTCTTCTAATTGATTGGAAGCGCTTTATTCGTGCGGCGCTGATGGCCTGAATGCTAAATTTTCTACATTTACCAGATAGATCTGCCCTAACTAGATGCATTGGTCGCATGTGGGATTGCCTCCAGTTGTGTGCAATCCTGAACATTTGGTATAAGTCTTCGTCTACCTCTGTTTCGGGAATCGATTCTTTTAGACTCTCTCCTGCTAACTTTATCAATTCTCTTGAGTGGAGGGGGCGTTCAAATTTGGTCACGACCGAATTCTCTCATATCATGCAGTGTTCATTATATTTTATATCTTAAGGAGATTTC
>JAVKCR010000507.1:0-3472 GCA_040222645.1 Rhodospirillales bacterium | reverse complement strand
CGGCCGGGAATCACCTGGGCGAATGCGCCGAGCAACGCATCGAACATGCGGAAGCAGGTGATGCCCCGGGCGCCGCAGGGCGCCGGCTCCGTCGGGTTCACCACGGTGCCCGTCGGCGCCTTCACGGTGATCGCGCGCATGTATCCCTCGCAATTCGGAATGGCGGCGCCGATGGCGCAGCGCACCGCGAGATAGGACATGGCGTTGGTGGTCGGCATCGGCCCGTTGATCGCCATCTTGACCTGCTTCGACGATCCTTCCCAATCCACCACGACCTGGTCGCCGGCGATCGTCAGGTGGACGCGGAGCCAGATCGGCTCGGGATTCTCGCCCATGCCGTCCAGGCAATCCTCGAAGAAATAGGTGCCGTCGGGGAGCTTCCGGATCTCGGCGCGGATCAGCCGTTCCGCGTAATCGTGCAATTCATCCATGTATTGCCGGAATTTCTCTGCGCCGTGGCTATGGATGAGCTTCTGCAGGGCCTGTTCACCATTGTTGCAGGCGGCGAGCTGAGCCCGGATGTCACCCATCACGTTGGTTGGTTGACGGGTGTTCCGCTCGATCATCCGGAAGATGGCGTCGTTCGGAATACCGGCATCGAACAGCTTGAGCACCGGGATCCGGAGCCCTTCCTGGAAGATTTCGCTGGCATAGACCGCCATGCCGCCTGGGGCTATGCCGCCGACATCCGACTGGTGAGCGAGGGTGGCGACGAATCCTTCGAGCTCGCCACCGACGAAGACCGGCTTCACAATATAGAAGTCCGGCAGATGCATGCCGCCGGCCCCGTAGGGGTCGTTGAAGATATAGACATCTCCTTCGAGGAACTCGCCGTCAAAGTGCCGGGTCAGGTTCCGCATGGCATCCGGGAAAGAGCCGAGATGGACCGGTGTCGTCAGACCCTGCGCTATCGTGCGGCCATGACGGTCGCAGACCGCGGTGGAGTAATCCATGGAATCGCGGACGATGTTTGAATAGGCCGATCGCATGATGACCAGGGCCAGTTCGTCGGCAATCGCGCCAAGGGCGTTCTGCAGGATTTCCAGAGTGATCGGATCAATCTTCATCGACGGTGTCCACTTGGCTGGTAAGTATGACGTTGTTGGCGGCGTCGACGGTCACCGCCCAGGCCGGCGGCACCACGATGGTCGAATCGTATTCCTCGACAATGACCGGGCCGGCCGTGACGTGACCGACAAGATCGGCGCGGGAGCAGATCGGTGTCTCGACCGTACCGGTCACCGGCCCAAAATAGGCGCTGCGGGTGACGGGAGGGGTGGGGGCGACGGAACGCGCAGCCGGCGCGGGCGCGCCAACATCCTCAACCTGGACTTTCGCGATGATGCGCAGATTGACCAGCTCCACCGGTTCAGCATCCGCCTTGTGGGCGTATGTCCGGTAGTGCTCCTGGTGGAAACTCTTGGCGAGCCGTTCCGGGCAGAGCGGCTCGCCGTCATCGACCGGGACCGTCAGTTCGAACGCCTGCCCGGCATAACGCAGGTCGGCAAGCCGCTGAAGGCTGATTCCATGGCGGTCGAATCCTTCGCCTGCCAATGCCCCGACAGCTGCTTCTCCGAGTTCGGAGTAGACAGCCTCGATCGCCTCCATCCGGATCTCGCCGACCAGACCCGGGAACGAGCGGACCAGTTCGTGGGTGTTGTCGGCGACCAGCAGGCCGTAGGAGCTGAGTACACCGGGATTTGGCGGTATCAGGACCTTCTTCATGCCCAGTTCGCCGGCGATCGCTGCGGCAACGATCGGTCCGTTGCCACCGAATGCGATCAGCGCATAGTCGCGCGGGTCGCGGCCGCGATAGGTGGATACCGACTTGACCGCCCGCACCATGTTGGCGACCGCCACGGTGAAGATGCCGAATGCCGCTTCCCGCAGCGATCTGTCCATTACCGAGCAGACCTGCTCGACAATGGCCTGCAGGGCCCTGGTTGCGTTCAATTGCAAAGCGCCGCCGACAAGGTGATGCGGATTCAGGTAGCCGAGCGACAGAATGGCGTCGGTCAGGGTGACGGTCTCCCCGCCATTGTCATAGCAGACCGGTCCCGGTACGGAGGCCGCACTTTCCGGCCCGACCTTGAGCAGCCCGCCGGAATCGAAGTGGACATGGCTGCCGCCGCCGGCCCCGATCTCCGACACATCGATGAAAGGCAGCTTGATGGCATAGCCGGCCCCCTTGACCAGCTTGCTCGACAGGTTGATGCCGGCCCCGACCTCGTATTCGCTGGTCCGTGTCGGTTCGCCATCCTCGACGATCGCTGTCTTCGCAGTCGTTCCGCCAATGTCGAGTGTGATCACCTCGCGCAATCCCGCCTTCCGGGCGATATGGGAAGCGGCGATAACACCGGCTGCCGGGCCTGACTCCACCAGGTAAGCCGGTTTTGCGATCGCCGCTTCGACGCTCATCCGACCCCCGGCCGATTGCATGACATGGAAGGACTTGCGCAGCCCGACCTCGCCCAGCCTGTGTTTGAGGTTGGTCAGGTAGCTGTTCATCACCGGACCGAGGAAGGCATTCACGACTGTCGTACTGGTACGTTCGTATTCCCGGATTTCCGGCAACACTTCATGTGAATAGCTGACGAAGATTTCCGGCGGCAGGATATCGCCGAGAATTTCCTTGATGCGCTTCTCATGCAGCGGATTGGCATAGGAATGCAGCAGGCAGACGGCGATGGCCTGGACATCCTCCGCCAGCAGACGTCGCGCCACATCAATAACTGATCGTTCATCGAGAGGCCGGCGCACCTCACCCGTCGCGCCGATGCGTTCACGCACCTCGAGCCTGAGCCGCCGCGGCACCAGCGGCGCCGGCTTGACGTAATCGAGGTTGTAGAGTTCCGGCACCCGGACCCGCCGGAATTCCAGCACATCGCGGAAACCCTCCGTCGTGATTAGTCCTGTACGGGCGCCTTTGCCTTCGAGCACGGCGTTGGTGGCTACCGTGGTGGCATGGACGATTTCCTCGACGTCTGCGGGATCGATGTCGTTTTCCTGCAGCATCTGCGACATGCCGAGCGAGATCGCCCGTCCGTAATCGTCGGGGGTGGAAGACACCTTCCTGGTCAACACGGCGCCGTCCTGGCTCAGGATGACGATGTCGGTGAATGTGCCACCGATATCGATCCCGACGCGATAGGTCCGGGCGGTCGTGGGCTGCATGGGGGTCTCCATCAGATTTTCATCAGGATGCGGTCGAGGAAGTCCTGCGCGCGCTTCGAGTGGGGGTTGGCAAAGAAGTCCGGCGTCTCTTTCCTTTCCACGATGCGGCCGGCATCCATGAAGATGATCTCGTCGGAGACTTCGCGGGCGAAGGCCATTTCATGGGTAACGACCAGCATGGTCATCCCGTCACGGGCGAGATCCCTCATGACCCTGAGCACCTCGACGATCATCTCCGGATCGAGTGCCGAGGTCGGCTCGTCGAACAGCATGAGCTTGGGTTCCAGCGCCAGCGCCC
>JAVKCR010000506.1:0-6821 GCA_040222645.1 Rhodospirillales bacterium | reverse complement strand
AGTTCTTCACCTATGTCTGCGACGACCTGCGTGTCGAAGGCATCACCATCTCGCCGGGTTACGCCTACGAGCGCGCGCCGGACCAGGAACATTTCCTGACCCGCGAAAAGACCAAGAACCTGTTCCGTGACCTGTTCCGTCTCGGCAGAAACGCCAAATGGCGGTTCTCGCAATCCTCGCTGTTCCTCGATTTCCTCGCCGGCAACCAGTCCTACCACTGCACGCCGTGGGGCAACCCGACGCGCAACGTCTTCGGCTGGCAGCGTCCCTGCTACCTGCTGAACGAGGGCTATGTATCCTCGTTCCGCGAGTTGATGGACGAAACCGACTGGGACAGCTACGGCACCGGCAATTACGAGAAATGCGCCGATTGCATGGTCCATTGCGGCTACGAGGCGACGGCAGTCAACCACACCATCTCCAACCCGCTCGCGGCTCTCAAGGTCGCGCTCGGCGGCATCGAGACCGAAGCCCCGATGGCCCCGGAGATCGCCCTCGACAAGGCGCGGCCTGCGGAATGGGTATTCGACAACACCGTGCAGAGCTTCCTCAAGGAAACCGAGCACGAAGCGCCGGCCAAGCGCCGCAGCCGCAAGGAACCGCCGGTCGCCGCCGCGGAATAATATTCCCCTCGTCCTGGGCTTGTTTCAGGACGAGGCTCCACCCCTACCCGTCAGAGATCGCGAGCGCGGCGCCGAGCAGCCTCGCATGCGCAGCCTGGCTGCGCCGGCCGAGCGCCAGCATGGCGCCGAGTTGCCCCGGCGACCGCATCAGCCCGGCCAGGACCGGCCAGATCCTGCGGTTTCCCGATTCGTCGAGTCCCTTCAGCGCGACCGGCGGAATGCTGTCCCCGGCAGTATCGGCGATCACCCGCAGGCAGGCGAAGCGGAATCCCTTCTCCGTTGCGACATCGGCCACGGACCCGCTCTCCATGTCGACGGCAAGCCAGCCCTGCGATGCGAGCGCGGCCTTGGCCTCGGTACCGGTGACCGGGTCCGGGACCGACCACAGGCCGCCGCGATGCAGTGCCCCGGTCCGCTCGGCGAGCCAGCCGGTGATGTCAGGATCACAGATCCAGGCATCGCGGCCCGGCATGCAGACATGCTCGGCAACGACGAGATCGCCGGCATCGAGGGTCGGGTCGAGGCCGCCGGCGATGCCCGCCGAGATCAGGATCGTGCAACCCCGCTCCGCGAGTTCCAGGGCGGCCTCTCGGGCTTTTGACTGGCCGGGACCGGAACAGAGGATTCGCAGCGGGTTGATCGCCGACCTCAAGGCGCGACGAAGGATCACGGCCTCGCTCTGCATGCCGCAGACAAAACCGGCCTGCGAAAGGTACCCGCTCACATCCCGGTCATGGGCAGGCGGGCGTTACCGGTCTTGAGATTGCGGTACCTGGCAATCGCCCAGAGCGGGAAGAACTTCGCGTAGCCGTGATAGCGGAGATAGAAGATGCGCGGGAAGCCGACGGCCGTGAACCATTCTTCCTTCCAGTTCATGCCGTTGCGGTCGGCCTGAAGCAGGAAGGCGATGCCGCGTTCGACCGCTTCCGAATCGACTTCGCCGGCCGCCATCAGGCCGAGCAGCGCCCAGGCGGTCTGAGACGCAGTGCTTTCCTTGCCCTCTCCCCGGTGCTCGTCCCAGTAGCTCGCGCCGTCCTCGCCCCAGCCGCCGTCCTCGCGCTGCATGGATTCGAGATAGTTCACGGCCTTGCGGACATAGTCGGACTGCATGTCCTCACCGGCAGCATTGATCGCGCAGAGCACCGACCAGGTGCCGTAGATGTAGTTCGTCCCCCAGCGGCCGAACCACGAGCCATCGGGTTCCTGCTCGTTCTTCAGGTAATCCAGGCCACGGGCCATGACCGGGTGAGAGCGGTCATAGCCGAGCTGCGCCAGCATGCTGATGCAGCGCGCCGAGACGTCCGAGGTCGGCGGGTCCAGCAGCGCGCCGTGGTCGGCGAAGGGAATGTTGTTCAGCACATAATGCGTGTTGTCGATGTCGAAAGCGCCCCAGCCGCCGTTCTCCGACTGCATGCCGATGATCCAGTCCGTCGCCTTCTGGATGGCATCCGCGTAGCGTTCCGGGTCGACACGGTCCATGGCCATGGCAACCACGGCGGTATCATCGACATCCGGATAGTGATCGTTGTTGTACTGGAAGGCCCAGCCGCCGGGTTTCAGGTCCCGCTTCTTCCAGGCATAATCGCCGAACACTTCCGTGATCTGGCGCTGAACCAGCCAGTCGCAGGCGGCCCGGGCCGACGAGAGATCCGGGGTCTCCGAACCGTCGCGCGCGGCATGCGCCTCGGCCACCGCATGGGCGGCGAGCGCGGTGTCCCAGATCGGTGAGACGCAGGGCTGGCAATAGCCTTCGTCTTCCTTGAGAATCAGAAGGTTATCGATCGATTTTCGCGCGATGACGTAATCCGGATGGTCTTCCGGATAGCCAAGCGTGCGGTACATCATCACGGTATTGGCCATGGCCGGGAAGATGGCGCCGAGCCCGTCCTCTCCGTTCAGCCGTTCCTTGACGAAGGAGACGCATCTCGCGACACCGCGCCGTTCCAGCAACTTCGGGAAAATAGGTTCGGCGAAACGCACAACCTTGTCGAGCTTCAGGAAGAACTCGCCCCAGCCGGAACCGGTCGGGTTGGTGTTGTAGTCTGTTATCTCGAAGGGCGGACGGGTGAACAGTTCGGCGATCGAGACCCCGCGGGGATTCTTCGCCCGGGCGCGCATCGAGTAGAGCACGAACATCGGGATCATCACCGTGCGTGACCAGTAGCTAACCTTCTCGATATGGAACGGCGACCAGCGGGGCAGCAGCATGGCTTCAGGGCGCATCACCGGCACGGCATGCCAGGGCGTCTGCTCGAACAGCGACAAAGCGAAACGTGTGAAGACGTTGGCGCGTTCCGCCCCGCCATAGGCGAGGATGGCTTCACGGGCGCGCCGCATATGCGGCGCGTCGGGATCATCACCGACCAACTTGAGGGCGAAATAGCCCTTCACGCTCGCGGAAATGTTGAATTCACCGTCGTGATAGAGCGGCCAGCCGTGATGGGAAGAGGATTGCTGCCGGCGGATATAGGCAGCCAGCTTCCGTTCCACCTCGTCGTCGATGTCGCCAAGGAAGTGGTTCAGGAAAATATACTCGGACGGGATGGTGACATCGGCCTCGAGTTCGAAAACCCAGTGCCCGTCACCACGCTGTTCCTGCTCGAGATCCGCCAGCGCCTCCTCGATCGTCCGGTCAACCATATAGGGATCGGATATCAAGGCGGCTCGGGACGGAGAATTCGCGTCAGACAAGATGTTCATGAAGCTTCCGGTTACCTGCGATCTGTTTCGCACCTGCCGTTCGAAACGTCAGACCACAACCCCCGGTTCCTATGCGAATGGATGGTTTTGTCAAGATTTTCCGCGGCTTGAAGAGAGCTTCGCGGCTGCAATATGTCCTGACCTAACAGCCCCCTCGATGGTGGCCGGAAGACCGGTCGCGGTCCAGTCACCGGCAAGAATCAAGTTGGACATGGCGGTTTCCGGCCCGTTCCGGCGTTTCAATTGCGCCGGGGATTGTGTGAAGGTCGCACGCTTTTCGCGAATCACCCTGCTGGCGACAGGAGGCATCCCCGTCAGGCCGAGGGCACTCGCAACTTCCCTGTACACCCGTTCCGGAAGATCGCCCCTGTCACCCGATTCGTAAGTCTCCGATGCACTCACCGTGACGGAAACGTGGTCGCCCCGCACGAACACCCATTGCGCCACGCCGCCGACGACACCCCGGAGAAACGGTTCTCCCGGCTTCGCCAAGGGTTCGGGCAGGCGATAATGCACGTTGGTGATGCCGCGATGGCTGTCCGGCGTGCGGGCGTCGGGCAGCAGGCGGGCAATGTGCCAGGACGGCACCGCGAGGATCACGCCGTCGTCTGCACCGAGCAGAACCTCTCCATCGTCGAAGACAAGCGCCTCCGCCCGCTTGCCGTCGGCACTGCGCCTGACCGCCTTCAGGCGGGTGCCGAAGCGGATATCCCCACCCCCTTCGAGCAAGGCCGACAAGCCCGGCTCGACGAGTGCCGGTCCAAGCCCCTCGCGGGCAATCATCGGGCGGCAGGCATCTCCGCCGCGCGCGACGGTTTCCCGCAGATCCGGCCAGAGCAGGGATGCCGCGGCGATCTCCGGCTCGGTGTTGAGAATCGCGACGGAGAGCGGTTCCCAGAAATTGCGGAAGGCGGTTTCCGGCCTGCCGAGCAGGTCGGCCACCGTGCGCTCTCCGGCGAAGGCGAGCTTCAGCCCCCGCAGGTAGTCCATCGCGCCCGTACCATCGGCCCGGCGGGCGGGATCGAATACCCAGCCAGGCAGCCGCCCGAGACCCATGTCGATGCGCCAATTCCCCCCTGTCGCCAGGTCGTGGAAGTCGAAGCAGGCCGTCGGCGCGGTCCGGAATGCGGAGGTGTCCCGGCCGCAATCCGCGAGATAGGCGGCAATCGAATGATTGCCGCTGAGGATCAGGTGGTTGCCGTTGTCGATGTCACAGCCGAGCACCTCGTCGAACAGCGACCGACAGCGCCCCCCGGCATGTCCCGCCATCTCGTGCAGCACGATGCGTTGTCCGGACGCGGCGAGACGGGCGCCGGCGGCAAGGCCCGCCATGCCGGCGCCGACGATATGGATGCAAGCACTCACAGGAAGCCGCTTCTCAGCGCGATCAGGAGCTTGCCGATTTTACCCGGGCCGACAGGTTGACGCAGCCGGTCCGGCGCCCAGCCGCGCCGCTCCAGCCGCCGGAAGATCTCGGCATAGACTGCAAGCATCATGCGCGCGGGCCGCGTCGCCACGCGGTCGGATCGGGCGAGGATCGCCTCCGCCTCGGCAATGCGCTCACGGGCATGGCCGGCGACTTCCAGGCAGGTCCCGGCAATCGCCGGGTCATCCAGCATGGCGACGGGGTCATCGGCGCCAACGCCCGTTGCGGCGAGCCGGTCCGCCGGGAGGTAGACCCGCCCGATATCCGCATCCTCGGCGATGTCGCGGAGAATATTGGTGAGCTGCAACGCCAGCCCCTCGGCACGCGCCAACGCGATGCCCTCGGCTTCCGCCATGCCGAAGATCCGGACCGATAGCCGGCCGACCGCGCAGGCGACCCGGTCGCAATAGAGCAGCAATTCGTCCATGTCGGCGATACGGATCACCGGTTCCGCATCCATTTCCATGCCCTCGATCACGGCGATGAAATCCTCGCGGGCGAGACCGTACTCGGCAATCGGGGCCTTCAGCGCGCGGGCGACCGGATGCGGCGGCACACCGCCATTGTATAGATCGTCGATCCAGCCGCGCCAGCCGGCCAGCGCGGTCCGCTTCCAGGCGAGCTCGCCCGGTTCGTCGGCGATGTCATCGACTTCCCGGCAGAAGGCGTAGACCGCGTACATCGCGTCACGTTTCTCCGGCGGCAGCAGGCGCATGGCGAGATAGAAGGACGACCCGGACTTGCGGGTCGCTTCCTCGGCTATCGCCTGGTCGTCCGCCGGATTGTCTTTCATTCCGCGTCTCCGCCCTGTCCGCCGGCGGGCCCGGCAGACCCGTAGGTCCGCCCTTTCCAGCCGCCGCCTCGCCCTCTCCAGTGCCTATAGCCGGAACTCAGCGTCATCAAGCCGTAAAGCAGCCCGGCGACCGGGAGCCCGGCCGCTTCCCAGAAAGGCCTGCCATAGAGGCGAAGCGTCGGGAGATAGCTTGCCAGCATCAGCGACAATGTCGACAGCCCGCCAGACACCGCGAACCGGTCGTGGGTAAGGGCGCCAACGACCAGCGCGACCGGCGGCAACACGTACAGCCACAGCATGCCGACAACGGAACCCGAGAGCATCAGCGGGGAATAGCGGAGCTGGGTATAGGCGGTCCGGGCCACCATGTCCCAGATCTCGTCCAACCGTTCATAGCGGCGCAGCGAGACGGTCCGGGAGGCCAGTCCGAGCCATATCGGTCCCTCCTTCTTCAATTCCCGGGCAAGGGCGCAATCGTCGATGATGGCGTTCCGGATGCGGCTGACCCCGCCGATCATCCGCAACACATCCGCCCTGATCAGCATGCAGCCGCCGGCCGCCGCGGCGAGACGGTTCCGCGGATCGTTCACCCTCCGGAACGGATAGAGCTTCTGGAAGAAATAGACGAAGGCCGGGATCAGAAGCCTTTCCCAGAAGGTCTCGCAATTGAGCCGGACCATGAGCGAGGCCAGCACCAGTCCTTCCGTCTTCATCTTGGCAGCCAACCGTGCCAGCAGCATGCGGTCATGACGGATATCCGCATCGGTCAGCAATACATAGTCGGTGTCCTCCGGCACCGCCTGCAGCCCGGTATTGACAGCCCACATCTTGCCGGCCCATCCCGGCGGCAGCGGTGAGTTGCCGATGACAGTGAGGCGCGTATCGCCCTTCGCCGCCTTGCGCGCGACACCGGCAGTGCCGTCGGTTGAGGAATCATCGACGAGAATGATGCGGATATCGCCGGGATATTTCTGATCCAGCAGGCCACGGACGGTGATGCCGACGCTCGCCGCCTCGTTTCTCGCGGGAATGATGACAGTTACACGTGGCGCGGGACGGCGGCCATATTGCTGCCCCCGCAGCTTCTGATCGCCCTTCCAGAACCCGCCATGCGCCAGGTAGAGCCAGAGCCAGGCGATGCAGGCAATCACCGCCGCCGCACCGAGAACCGTAATTCCAGGCTCCCACATCCCGGCTGCCCCGCTCAGGCGCGGGCGGGCTCGGAGAGGCTGGCGGTCTCGCGGCCCAGCGCGGCCAGGGCGGTCGCGGCGATGTCGGT
>JAVKCR010000505.1:0-3384 GCA_040222645.1 Rhodospirillales bacterium | reverse complement strand
GGTCCACTAAGGCTTACCTATCAGAGACTTATCGAAAAAGGCAAGAAACCCATGGTCGCCATCGCCGCCCTCATGCGGAAGATCATCGTCATCCTCAACGCAAGAATCAGAGACGACCTCGCTAAACAGAGTTGATGACGATCCTTTTATACTCGGCACCTGCCAGAACCCATCCGGACAACGCTGCTGGAACATCCGGTGAATTAGCGTTAGGAAACCGCGCCGAACGACACCGAGCCGGAAACAGTCACGTGGTCGCCGAAGACAAGATCGTCATCGCCCTGCCGAAAGGCCGTATTCTCGAGGAAGCCGCCCCGCTGCTGGCGGGCGCCGGAATCGTGCCCGAATCCGCCTTCAACGACCCGAAGAGCCGGGCGCTGCGCTTTGCCACCAATGACCCGAACGTCGACCTGATCCGGGTGCGCTCCTTCGACGTCGCGACCTTCGTCGCGTTCGGGGCGGCCCATCTCGGCATCGCGGGATCCGACGTTCTCATGGAGTTCAACTACGCGGAACTCTATGCCCCGCTCGATCTCGGCATCGGCGGCTGCCGTCTCTCGGTCGCGGCACCCGAGCAACTGGTGCGCGAGGAGGACCCCTCGACCTGGAGTCACGTGCGGGTCGCGACCAAGTATCCGGAGATCACGCGCCGGCATTTCGCCGCCCGCGGGGTGCAGGCGGAATGCATCAAGCTCAACGGCGCCATGGAGCTTGCGCCGTCGCTCGGACTCTGCCGGCGCATCGTCGATCTCGTCTCCTCCGGCGCCACGCTGAAGGCCAACGGTCTTGTGGAGGTCGAGGTGATTGCCGACATATCCTCAAGGTTGATCGTCAACCGACCGGCGCTGAAAACACGGTCGGAGACCATGAACCGCTGGATAGATCGATTCCGGGAGGCAAAGGATGCCAGTTGAGCTGAACACCGCCGATGCGGACTTCGAAGCGGACTTCGACCGCCTGTTGCACGCCAAGCGCGAGACCGACGAGGATGTGCGAGAGACCGTGCAGAATATCCTGTCCGATGTCCGCGCCCGCGGCGATGCGGCTTTGTTCGACTACACGAGGAAATTCGACCGGCTCGATCTGACCCCCGAATCGATGGTCGTGACCCGGGACGAGGTGAACCTCGCCATGGGCACCGTCACCCCGGACGTGCTGAAGGCCCTGGAGACCGCGCGCGACCGTATCGTCGCCTATCACGAACGCCAGCGGCCCGGTGATTTCGAGGTCACCGACGATGCGGGCGTGCGCATGGGCTCGCGCTGGACGCCGGTCGGCGCCGCCGGGCTTTACGTGCCGGGCGGTACGGCGAGCTATCCGAGTTCGGTGCTGATGAACGCCCTGCCGGCACGGGTCGCCGGCGTCGGGCGCATCGCCATGGTGGTGCCGGCGCCCGACGGCGTGCTGAACCCGCTGGTGCTCGCCGCGGCCCGCATCGCCGGGGTCACCGAGATCTACCGCATCGGCGGCGCCCAGGCCGTCGGTGCGCTGGCCTTCGGCACGGAAACCATCGCCGCCGTCGACAAGATCGTCGGTCCGGGCAATGCCTGGGTCGCGGAAGCCAAGCGCCAGGTGTTCGGCACCGTCGGCATCGACATGGTCGCCGGCCCGTCGGAAATCCTCGTCGTCGCCGATGGCGGGAACGACCCGGCCTGGCTGGCCGCCGACCTGCTGAGCCAGGCCGAGCACGACACCGCCGCGCAATCGATCCTGATCACCGATTCCGCCGATTGCGCCCGCGATGTCACCGCCGAGGTGGAACGCCAGCTCCGGACCCTCGGGCGCGAGGCCATCGCGCGGGAAAGCTGGGAGAAACACGGCGCGGTCATCCTCGTCGAGAGCCTTATGCAGGCGGTGCCGCTGATCGACCGGCTGGCCCCCGAACATCTCGAACTGGCGGTGGAGGCGGACCTGGCCGAGGAGCTCTATGGCAAGATCCGCAATGCCGGCGCGATCTTCATCGGCCGCCATACGCCGGAGGCCATCGGCGATTATGTCGGCGGCCCGAACCATGTGCTGCCGACGGCGCGCAGTGCCCGTTTCTCCTCCGGGCTCGGCGTGCTCGATTTCTTCAAGCGTACCTCGATCCTGTCCTGCGACGCCGCCGCCCTGGCCGCGCTGGCCCCGGCGGCCATCGCGCTGGCGGAAGCCGAGGGCCTCGGCGCGCATGCGCGCTCCGTGTCGATCCGGCTGAATTCCGCCGGGGATTGAGGCAATGTCAGACCGTCAACGCATCGCGGATATCATTCTCGATGAAAAGACGGTCGTCAGGCGCAAGCCGGAAGTCGAACACGAACGCGCGGTGGCGATCTTCGACCTGATCGAATCCAATGTCTTTTCCCCGGCCGGCCATGATGACGGCCCCTACCGGCTCTGCCTCGGGATCAGCGAGAACCGGCTGATCTTCGACATCGGCAACCAGGCGGGCGACGCGGTCGAGCGCGTGGCCATGCCGTTGTCGCCCTTCCGGCGCATCGTGAAGGACTACTTCCTGGTCTGCGAAAGCTACTACGCCGCGATCCGCACCGCCTCGCCCTCCAGGATCGAGGCGATCGACATGGGACGCCGCGGCTTGCACAACGAGGGCTCCCAGGTACTGCTGGAACAGCTTGCCGGCAAGGTGGAGATGGATTTCGACACCGCGCGCCGGCTGTTCACGCTGATCTGCGTGCTGCATATCCGGGGCTGAACGTGGACATTCCGGGGGCTGTCCTCTTCGCCTGCACCATGAACGCCATCCGTTCGCCGATGGCGGAGGCGATCATGAAACATCTGCACGGCAAGCGCGTTTTCGTCGACAGCGTCGGCGTGCGGGCAACCACCGAGATCGACGGCTTCGCGGTGGCGGTGATGGACGAGATCGGCATCGATCTCAGCCGCCACCACGCCAAGACCTTCGACGATCTCGCCGAGTCCTCGTTCGATTACGTCATAACGCTGTCGCCCGAGGCACAGCACCGCGCCGTCGAGATGACCCGGACCATGGCCTGCGAGGTGCTGTTCTGGAATACCTTCGATCCCTCCGTCCTGCCGGAGGATGCCCGGCGGGAAGACAAGCTCGATGCCTATCGCATGGTGCGCGACCAGCTGACGGCGCGGATCAAGCAAGCCTTCCCGCTGGCGCCGGCCCCGTGAACCGGCGCTGTGACCCTGTCTTGGCCTCTGGCCGGGCGCTATGCATACTGTCCGCCCTTTTCGCCGATCAACCACGGTAGATGATGACAGAGCTGTTCAGGATACGCCTGCTTCCCGTTCTCGCCGTTATCATGTTCATCGCCGTCGCGGTCGCCGACGCCGCTCAGGACGCCGGGACCGGAACGCCCCACGACAAGGCGGTCGAGACTCTGCTCGAGGTGCTGAAGGACGATGCCGCCCGCCAGGCGC
>JAVKCR010000504.1:0-3594 GCA_040222645.1 Rhodospirillales bacterium | reverse complement strand
TGCATGTGCGCCACCAGCGAGATGCCGCTCGCCCAGAAGCGGGGGTCTTCCTCGGCGCCGGGAATCTGCTTGCGGAACTCCTCGGAGAATTCGCCGTGGACCGTCGAGATATTGACGCCGACCTTCTCGAACACGCGCCCGCGCATGACCGACATCTCGCCGCCGCCCTTCAGGCTGTCTCCCGGCCCCTTGGCCCAGGGAGAGCGTTCGAAGGCGCCGGCCGGGCGGTCGGAGAGCGGACCGTCATGATCGGCCTCGATCGCCTCGAAGGCGGCGCAGATATCGTCACGGAGCGCGCGAAACCAGCCGCTCGCCCGCGCCTTGTGATCATCGCCGTAATCGCTCATCGGGGAAATCCGTCCGTCTGTCTCAATGCCTCTCCCAACACCATGGCGGCGGCGTTTGCAACATTGATGCTCCGCAACCCAGCAAGCATGGGGATGCGAAGCCGTATGTCGGCCACATCGTACACATCCTGCGGCACGCCGGCACTCTCGCGTCCGAACAGCAGGCAATCGCCATGGCGATAGGCATGACCGGCATAGGTATTTTCCGCTGCCGTCGTCAGCAGCACCAGCCGACCGAAGGGCCGCGCCGCCAGGAATGCCTGCCACGAATCATGACGGACCAGGGCGGCCAGTTCCAGGTAATCCATGCCGGCCCGGCGCATGCGACGGTCATCGAGCACGAAGCCGCAGGGCTCGATGACATGCAGGGTAACGCCCATGCAGGCGGCAAGGCGCAGGATCGCGCCGGTGTTCTGCGGTATGTCCGGCTCGAACAGGGCCAGGCTCAAGCGTCTTTCTTGCATTTCGTACGGCAACCGGGTCGAAGGCGGGGTCGCCAGAATAGCTTCCCCCGCCGGTCGCGCCACGGCGAATACGGGCGCCCCGATCGGGATCGGCCATCCGCATGGTGGAAACTGGCGGAAGACTGCCTCAAGTGCCTCATTACCAAGCCAAATCGCTTGGCTTGCCGGGAAAGCTGCGATATACGCAGCGCCGACGGTGTCGGGGGACATCCGTCACCCTCAGCCTGCCCGTGATTGAACGGATAGGAACTGTGGTTTAAGAAGTTTATAGAGCGAAACAAGAGAGTTCGGGGTTTCTGACATGGCCCAAACGGCAGCCGGAGCGCATTCCGAAGATACCGGAACGCGTCGTGATTTTCTGACCCTTGCAACAGCAGCAACCGGCGCCGTCGGCGCAGCCTGCGCCATCTGGCCGTTCGTCGATTCGATGAACCCGGCCGCCGACACGCTCGCGCTGTCGACGACCGAGGCTGCGCTGGACAACATTGCCGAAGGCATGGCCGTCAAGGTCATGTGGCGCGGCAAGCCGGTCTTCATCCGGCACCGGACAGCTGAAGAGATCAACGACGCCCAGTCGGTGGACGTCGCTGCCCTGCCCGACCCGCAGGCCGACACGGCCCGGGTCGAAAAGCCGGAATGGCTGATCCTGGTCGGGGTCTGCACCCATCTCGGCTGTATCCCGCTCGGAACGTCCAGCGGCGAGAACAAGGGCGAGTTCGGCGGATGGTTTTGCCCGTGCCACGGGTCGCACTACGATACCTCCGGCCGCATCCGGAAGGGCCCGGCGCCGCGCAACCTCGAAGTGCCGCCGTACCAGTTCCTTGACGACACTCACATTCGCATCGGTTGAGGCAAGCAGACATGGCTGAAAAGAAGCAATTCGACAGCAAGATCATCCGGTGGGTCGAATATCGCCTGCCGATCTTCAGCTTCCTCGACCACTCCGTGGGTAGCGGCTATCCGGCCCCGAAGAACCTGAACTACTTCTGGAACTTCGGTTCGCTGGCGGGCATCACGCTCGGCATCATGATCCTCTCGGGGATCTTCCTCGTGATGAACTACACCCCGCATACGGATTACGCCTTCGATTCCGTCGAGCGCATCATGCGCGACGTGAATTTCGGCTGGCTGATCCGCTATATCCACATGAACGGCGCCTCGATGTTCTTCATCGTGGTCTACATCCACATCTTCCGCGGTCTCTATTTCGGCTCCTACAAGGCGCCGCGCGAGATTCTCTGGTGGATCGGCATCCTGATCCTGCTCGCCATGATGGCGACCGCGTTCATGGGCTACGTGCTGCCGTGGGGCCAGATGAGCTTCTGGGGGGCGACCGTCATCACCAACCTGTTCTCGGCCTTCCCGGTGATCGGCGACCCGATCGTCACCTGGCTGTGGGGCGGCTTCTCGGTCGACAACCCGACGCTGAACCGCTTTTTCAGCCTGCATTACCTGCTGCCGTTCGTGATTGCCGGCCTGGTGGTGCTGCATATCTGGGCGCTGCATGAGCACGGTTCGAACAACCCGACCGGCATCTCGGTCAAGGGCAAGCAGGACACCATTCCGTTCCATCCCTACTACACCATCAAGGATGTGTTCGGCCTCGGCGTGTTCCTGATCATCTTTGCCGGCTTCGTGTTCTATGCCCCGAACTATATGGGCCATCCGGACAACTACATCCCGGCAAACCCGCTCTCGACCCCGCCGCACATCGTGCCGGAATGGTACTTCCTGCCGTTCTACGCGATCCTTCGCGCGGTCCCGTCGAAGCTTGGCGGCGTGCTGCTGATGTTCGGCTCGATCATGATCCTGTTCGTTCTGCCCTGGCTCGACACCTCGCGGATCCGCTCGGGCCGCTACCGTCCGACCTTCAAGATCGGTTACTGGATCTTCTTCGTGGTCTGCATAATCCTCGGCATCTGCGGGGCCAAGTCGCCGGACGCACCGGTTCTCGGTCTCAGCTGGTTCCAGTATGTCGACCTGTCCCGGATCATGACGGTGCTCTATTTCGGCTACTTCATTCCGTTCCTGCCGCTGGTCGGCTGGTTCGAACGGCCGAAGCCGCTGCCCGAATCGATTTCCGCTGCCGTGTTGAAGGGAGGTGGCGCAGGAGCGTCCGCCTCCGCCGCTGCCAAGCCGATGGAGAAAGCCTGATGCGCAAGCTCGTTACCACCTTCGCTTTCGCGGCCGGTATTCTTGTCGGCGCCCAGGCCCAAGCCGCCGGTGAAGCGGCAACGCCGCCGAAGCTTGACTGGTCATTCAACGGCCTGTTCGGCACCTACGACCAGGCGTCGCTGCAGCGCGGCTACCAGGTCTACAAGGAAGTCTGTGCGGCCTGCCATTCCATGCGGCTGGTCAGCTTCCGTCACCTCGAAGCCCTCGGCTATACCGAGGACGAGGTGAAGGCCTTCGCGTCGGAATACGAAGTGACCGATGGCCCGAACGACGATGGCGAGATGTTCGATCGCCCGGCTCGCCCCTCGGACCGCTTCCCGTCGCCCTACCCAAACGACAACGCCGCCCGCGCCTCCAACGGCGGGGCGCTGCCGCCCGACTTCTCGCTGATAACCAAGGCGCGCGCCGGCGGACCCGACTACATCCACGCGCTGCTGACCGGCTACAAGGAAGCCCCGGCCGGCGTCGAACTGGGCACGGGCATGTACTACAATGAGTATTTCCCGGGCCAGCAGATCGCCATGGCGCCGCCGCTCGCGGACGAGATGGTCACCTATGCCGACGGTCAGCCGAAGCCGACCCTCGACCAGTTGTCGCGCGACGTGGCG
>JAVKCR010000503.1:0-2558 GCA_040222645.1 Rhodospirillales bacterium | reverse complement strand
CGGCGGCAAAATGACGCTCGCGGATACCGCTGCGTTCCTGGATCCATTCGTCACTGGTATCGACCCAGGTCGAGATTTCGTCATTCGAAACGATCCGGGCCGGCAGGTAGCTTCCGGTGCCGACAATCCGCGAAACGATGGCCATCAGGTATTGTCTCCAGCCTCCAGGCGCGCGAACTCGTCCTTCACGCGATCATTGAACCCTGCGGTTATCAGGTTGACCGCAACGCCGATGGCACTGGCGAAACCGAGGGCGTCGGTACCGCCATGGCTCTTGATGGCGATCCCGTTGAGGCCGAGGAACATGGCGCCATTGTAGCGCCTGGGATCCATGCGTTTCTTGAGCTGCTCAAGCGCCGGACGCGCGAACAGGTAGCCGATCTTGGCCGCCAGCGAGCTGGCGAATGACTGGCGCAGGAATTGCGAGATCAGTTTCGCGGTACCCTGGATCGTCTTCAGCGTGACATTGCCGGTGAAGCCGTCCGTGACCACCACGTCCACGGTTCCCTTGAGCACGTCGGTGCCCTCGACGAAACCGTGGAAATTGACCCGGGCATTGTCACGCAGGACCCTTGCGGCGTCGCGTACCTCGTCATTGCCCTTGAGTTCCTCCTCGCCGACATTCAGGAGACCCACGGTCGGCTTCTCGACCCCGGACACGATGCGGGTGAAGGCATCGCCCATGATGGCGAACTGCACCAGGTTGGTGGCGGAACATTCGACATTGGCGCCGAGATCGAGCATCAGCGTCTCGCCGCGCTCGGTCGGCAGGAAGGTCGCGATCGCCGGACGGTCGATTCCCGGCAGCGTCTTCAGCACGAACTTCGCCATCGCCATCAGGGCGCCGGTATTGCCGGCCGACACCACGCCGGCAGCCTCCCCGTCACGCACCGCGTTGATGGCAAGGCGCATGCTGGAATTCCGGCCGGCCCTGAGGGCCTGCGAGGGCTTGTCTGTGGAGGCGATCTTGTCGGGGGTATGAATGACGGTGCAGACGTCGGTGAGGCCGAACTTCTCCACGAGCGGCGTTATTGCCGTCTCGTCACCGAACAGCAGATACCTGACATCCGGAAAGCGCTGGCGGGCGTAGGAAACGCCCTCGACGACCATGCCGGGGGCATGATCTCCGCCCATCGCATCCAGGGACAGTGTCAAAGGATCAGCCAAACTGCGTCTTCCCCACTAAGTCGCTCTATCGGCCACAGGCAACGGCGCTGCGATCATGCGTAATCGCAACGCCGCGACTGTTACAATCCAATTTCTTCCGGCCCCGCGCAAGTCAGCGCGGATCAGAGCTTTTCTTTGACTTCCATCACCTGACGGCCACGGTAGAAACCGGTCTTCAGGTCGATATGGTGCGGGCGGTGCAGTTCGCCGGTGTCGCGGTTCTCGACATAGGCAGGCGCGGTCAAGCTGTCATGCGCCCGGCGCATGTTGCGCTTGGATTTCGAGGTTTTCTTCTTCGGAACAGCCATTTTTCTGTCTCTTTTACGGTCGCCTTGTGCGCGGCCCGACTGTTTAGACAATAACCCCCGCCGCTTCAAGCGGCTTTCGGCGCTGTCAGTTCAGCTTGTCTTTCAGAGTGGCCAGGGCGGCAAAGGGCGATGCGGGTTTGCCGGTGCCGGTATCGTCCTCGTCATCCTCGACGATATCGACAAATTCGAGCCCCTGTTTACGAGGGTATGGATCAATCTCAAGCAGAATCTGCTCGATGATGCAATTTCCGACCGGAACGGCACCGTTCTCCATCGGTTCGGGCGGATCTTCCGACAACGGATCGATATCTATCTCGCCGCTATCCTCCTCCACCGCGCCGAACGACCGCTTGAGTTCCGTCTCGATGACGGATTCGACGGGTTCCAGCGACACGACGCAGGTCTGCACGACGATTGCCCGGACCTTGGCCGAGAGCCGGACGATGTCGCGGCGGCGCGACATCCTTCCCTCGACCTCGATTTCGCGAACCGAATCCACGCCGAGTTCCTCCGCCGCCTGCCCCAGTTCATCGGGCGCGGCACTCAGCGTGAACATGATCACCTTGGGGCCGAGCGTTGCTGCATTGACCGACGAGGCAAGCGTCAGGGCGAGACGGTTTTCCGGGCTGCTCATGTACCCGCCTCCCACAAGACCGGGGTGAACCCCGCGTCGCCGGCCTTCATCTCGGACGAGGATATGCGGGACGTCGATTTCAGCTGCCGGCGGATATAGCCCGCCATCGCGGCGATCCAGGCGCCGTTCGGCTCCTCAACGGTGCCGTAGACATTGCGTCGGATGACCTCGATGAGTTCGCGGTCGCCGCCGGCGACACCTTCGTCATAGGCGTTCATCCGGCCATAGAGCGCCTCGGCCATGCGCCGGACATTCTTGCCGACCGACATGTCGCCGATACCGATGCGGCGCAGGTTCTCGTCCATGTCGGCGAACATCTCGTCGAACAGGGCCTGCGAGAAATCGAACTGGTCCAGTTCGCGCAGCCGTCGGAAAACCAGCCAGGCATGCACCACGACCATGTCGAAACGGCCGTCCACCGTATCCGGCACGCAAGTCATGTTCAAACA
>JAVKCR010000502.1:0-11478 GCA_040222645.1 Rhodospirillales bacterium | reverse complement strand
AGAGCGCGAGACCGGCCAGCAGCACCCGGCGATGGCCGAAGCGGTCGCCGAGGCGGCCGGCGATCACCACCATCGTGGTCACGCCGAGCAGATAGGCGAGCACGACCCACTGCAGATCGGCAAAGGGGGAGGCGAAGGTGCGGGCGAGTTCCGGCAGCGCCACGTTGGCAATGCTGACCCCGAGCGAGGCGAGCAGCATCGAAAGCGCAAGGGCAGCAATCGCGACCGGCTTTGCTGCTGTGTCAGTGAAGGTTACTTGGTCGAAGGCGGGGGTTTCGGCTTTCATGGCATCCTCCTGTTGCGGATGCCGGGTATCTAGCCCCTGCGATGAGAATGCAGAAGGCGCACTATTTGCATTCAATCAGTGCATGTGACGCTATATATGAAACCTCCCGTCATGTTATGAAGGCAGGCCATGGCCCGACCCGACCTCAACCTGCTCTACACCCTCGACGCCCTGCTTGATGAAGGCAGCGTCGCGGGCGCCGCGCGCCGGCTCCGGCTCAGCCCCTCGGCGATGAGCCGGGCGCTGGCGCGGCTGCGCGAGACAACCGGCGACCCGCTGCTGGTACGCGCCGGGCGCGGGCTGGTACCGACGCCACGCGCCATCGAACTCCGGGCCAGGGTCGGCAGGCTGGTGGACGAGGCGGAGGCGACGCTGCGCCCGGCGGAAAGCCTCGACCTCGGCACGCTCCGCCGCACCTACTCGCTCCGTAACCGCGACGGCTTCGTCGAGACATTCGGCCCGGCGCTGATCGCCCGCACCGCGATCGAGGCGCCGGGGGTGCGGCTCCGCTTCATGCTGAAGCCGGACAAGGAAAGCACCCCGCTGCGCGACGGCGCGGTCGATCTCGAGACCGGAATTGTCGGGCCCGACATTGGTCCAGAACTGCGCACCCGGCTGTTGTTCCGCGACCGCTTCGTCGGCGTGGTCCGGCCGGGTCACCCGATGCTGAAAGGCGCCATTACGCCGGCCCGTTTCGCCGCGGGCAGCCATGTGATCGTCTCACGGCGGGGCGACGAGCGGACCGCGCTCGATGCGGCGCTGGCGCGCGACGGCGTCGAGCGGCACATCGCCGCCATCGTCGCCGAGTTCTCCGAGGCGCTGGCTCTGGTACGCAGCACCGACCTGATCGCCGCCGTGCCGGAGCGCTACACGGGTCGCCTGCGGGACGGGCTGCATTCCTTCCCGCTGCCGGTCGAACTGCCGGAACTCGCGATCTCGCTGCTCTGGCATCCCCGCAACGATGCCGACCCGGCCCACCGCTGGCTGCGCGGCATCGTCCGCGAGGTCTGCGGTGGCGGCGAGGCTGCGGGGTGAGCGGGCAGGGAGAGAGCACCATCGTCATCCCGAGGCTGCCGCAGGCAGAGCCCGGGACCTCGGGCATCCGACTCGGATTCAGGCGGTCCCGGACTGTCGCTGGCGCGCCATCCGGGATGACGTGTGTAGGCAACATTTCCCAGAGAATTCAGCCGTCATCCTGACGGAAGTCAGGAACCATGCCTGAGCTTTGGCCAGATCTGACCGACCAACCGCCGTGCAACCTCGCGGCTATGCCCGGGTATTGGCACCGTCCGGAAATGCCTTAAGGTCTCAGGCATGGGTCCTGAATCGAGTTCAGGATGACGAAGTTATTTAGTTGATCGGGTTGCCCTCCTCCTCACACCCGCGGCACCAGCCCGTCGGCCAGCGACTGGCGGACGGCGCGCCAGGCGGGGATGAGGCCGGCGAGCAGGCCGGACCCGAGCATGGCGGCGAGGATCGCCGCCTCGCGCCAGCCGGGCAGGCCGGGGGTGAGGTGGAAGCCGTAGGCCGCACCCAGCCAGTCCGCCGCGAGGCCGTAGCCGATGGCGCCGACGGCAATGCCGAGGGCGGCGCCGGCGAGCGTCAGGCCGGCCGCCTCCATCATCAGCAAGGCGAGCACGTGGCGCGGGCCGGCGCCGAGCGCGCGCAGCACCGCCATCTCGCGGCGGCGCTCGTTCAGCCCGGCGAGCAGCATCGCGGCCATGCCGAGCAACGCGCTGACCAGCACGCAGGCCGAGATCGCGGCAAGCGCGGTTTCGACATTCGCCATCACCGACCAGAGTTCGTGCAGCGCCACCCCGGGCAGGATCGCCATCAGCGGTTCGCCCCGGTATTCCGCGACATCGTTCTGGAAGGTGAAGGTCGCGCCCCTGGATTTCAGCCCGACGAGGAAGGCGGTGATGGCGCGCGGCTCGAGGTCCATGGTGCGCGCCTCGTCGGCGGTGATGTTGCGCGCCGAGGCCCGCGCACGCGGGCCGAAACCGAGATGCATGCCCTCGATCCCGGCCAGCGAGACATGCAGGGTGCGGTCGACCGGCGTGCCGGTAGGTGCCAGGATGCCGGAGACCGTGAAGGGCTTGTCGTCATGGCTTTCCATGGTGACGCCCACGCCATGCTGCACCACCAGCCGGTCGCCGAGACCGTAGCCGAGCTCGCGCGCAACCGCCGAGCCGATGACCACGTCGAACATGTCATCGAACGGCCTGCCCTCTGCGAAGGCGAGCTTGCGCCCCTCGCCATGGGCGTAGCGCTCGAAGTACTCCTCGGACGTGCCGAGCACCCGGAAGCCGCGATGGGAATCGCCGAGCGACAGCGGCACCGCCCAGGCGACGCGGGCGTCGGCCGAGAGGTCCTGGAAGCTGCGGTAGCGGATGTTGTTGGTGGCGTTGCCGATGCGGAAGACGCTGTAGAGCAGCAATTGCACCGAGCCGGTGCGCGCGCCGACGATCAGGTCGGTACCCGAGATGGTGGCCGCGAAGCCCGACCGGGCGTCGTTGCGCAACCGGTCGACGCCAAGCACCAGCAGGACGGAAACCGCGATGGACAGCACCACCAGCGCCGCCGTCCAGCGCCGGTTGCAGAGGCTCTTCACCGCGAGGCCGGCCAAACCGGTCATGCCGCGGTCTCCGCTGGCAGGGCGCGGTTGATCTCACGCATGTCGAGGGTGCGGTCGAAGGCGTCGGCCAGCGCCGCGTCATGGCTGACGAAGACCAGCGTGGCGCCGGCGTTCCGGCAGGCCGATGACAGCAGGTCGAGAAAGCGCATCCGGTTCGCGGTATCCAGCGCCGAGGTCGGCTCGTCGGCGATGACG
Source organism: Rhodospirillales bacterium (assembly GCA_040222645.1). Taxonomy (GTDB): domain Bacteria; phylum Pseudomonadota; class Alphaproteobacteria; order Rhodospirillales; family HT1-32; genus HT1-32. The sequence continues at coordinate 8,362 of JAVKCR010000502.1, read as the reverse complement.
AGGTCCGGCCCGCCGATCAGCGCCCGGGCGGCCGCGACCCGCTGCTGCTGGCCGACGGAAAGCTCGGCTGCCGGGCGCTCGACATCCTCGAGCCCGAGATCGCCAAGCAGGCGGCGGGCCGTCGCTTCCGGGCCGCCTTCGGTGGCGGTCGCTTCCCGTCGCCGCGCCGAAAACCGGCAGGCCAGCGTCACGTTGGCGATCGCCGACAGCCAGGGCAGCAGGTTGAATTGCTGGAAGATGAAGCCGATGCGATCGGCCCGCAACGCATCGCGGGCCGGCGGCCGCAGCGTCCCGAGATCGGTACCGAAGAGGCGGACGGACCCCGCTTCCGGCTCTGCGACACCGCCGAGCAGGTTGAGCAGCGAGGTCTTGCCGCTGCCGCTCGGGCCGACGAGGAAGACATGCTCGCCCGCCCGGATGTCGAGCACCGGGATGTCGAGCACCACCGCCCCCGCCTTCCGCCAGCGGAAGCGGAGGTCCCGGATCGCGATTGCCGGTGCTGCGTCTCCCGTCGTCAGAAGTCGATCCTCGTCCTGTCATGTTCGAGTTCGGCGGCGCCCTGCTTCGCCCCGACGATATATTGCACGTCGATCTCGTGGAAGGAGGGGAAGGCCGCGAACAGCTTTACCTCGAGAAAACCGAGCGCGCCGGGATTCGTACAATCGAAGTCATGATGAACGTGGAACTCGGCATGGCCATCTTCATCATGTTCCTTGTGTTCGTTATGGCCATGTCCGTCCCTGGTCTTGTCGGCATGGCCGTCATGCTCTTGCCTGAGACCGGTTTCTGTCTTGCCGCCGGCATGAATGCAGCCGGCCTCCGCGGGCAGGGCGAACAGTTTCGCCGGGTCGCCGAGCAGCGCCAGCGCCGCATCCAGCTTCGCTTTCTCCTCCGCCGTTTCCGGGCGGTGTTCGAAGCCGGTGATGTCGTCGGCCGGCGCCTCGAGCTCAAGCGTCAACCGCTTGCCGTCGAGGACGATATTGAGCGTGCCGCGACCATGTTCATGGGCGTCGAGGTTCTGGGCCGTGGCCGGCCCGGCGGCAAGGCCGGCCGAGACCAGGGCGAGGGCGGCAAAGGGCAGTCTAGTTTTCATAAAGCTCCACCTTGGTTCCGTTGAGCAGGTATCCGGATTCGACCTCGATCTGGCCATCGACATAGGAGAAGGACTGCTTCGCAGGCGCCGCCTCCAGCTTGCCGGTGATCCAGACGGGTTCGAAGATGTCACCGACCTTGTAGGGTTCCGTGAGTTCGACGACGACCAGCTGGTTCGGCGGCGGCGGCGGCGAATGCACGCAGGCCCCCACATAGGGCACCAGCAGCAGGCGGCGAACCGCCTTGTCGGTGAATTCCAGCGGCAGCGCATAGCCCGGCATGCGCACGGTTTCGCCGTCCAGCCCGGTGACCAGCTGCCGGCTCTGCTCCTGCATCTTCGCGATATAGACGTCATTCGCCTTGAGCATGGCCTCGACATCGATTCCGCGCGCCTTGAGCTTGTCCTCTGTCTCCTGCGCGAAGGCGGCGTTATCGCTGTCGGGCGCGATATAGCCGAGCTTCATCTGGTGGCGGAGATCGGCCAGCAGGCCGAGCTCGATCTGGTCGTCGGTCGAGAGCGCATCGAACGGATCCGGGATCTCCGGCGCCTCGGGGACAAGGTCCTCCCAGCCGATCTGGCGCGGCGTCTCGGCGCCGGCCGGGACGGTTGAAACGAGGCCGATGGCAAACAGGGCGGCGATGGCCGCGAGATAAAAGCGCATGAGTTCCTCCCGACGATTGGCACAGATGCACATATAGGCTGCATTGCCGGGAACTGGGAGGGTTCGAATCATCGGGAGGAACTCACGCGCATCGTTATGTTATAACATAACGTTTTGAGGCCGGATGCAAGAAGAGATTTCGTGCTTCTTGAGAGGCCCCCTCCGCCCTTCGGGCACCTCCCCCGAAATCGGGGGAGGCGACAATTGCAGTCGCTTCCCCCTCGGGGGGAAGTGCCCCGAAGGGGCGAAGGGGGAAATCGCTCTGCCCCCACATAACCCGAGTCATGACCGACCGGAAAACCTTGCACCTGAATGCCCGCGAACTTCGCCACGACATGTCGGCGGCTGAGCGGCGACTCTGGCATTACCTGCGACGGCGGAAGCTGGGCCGCTTCAGGTTTCGCCGGCAACATCCCGTTCCTCCCTGGATCGCCGATTTCGCCTGTCTCGAGGCTGGGCTGCTGATCGAGATCGATGGTGAAACGCATATCGACATGGAAAAGGATGCCCGGCGCGACCGGATGAACGCGGCCAAGGGATTCAGGACCCTCCGGTTCAGCAATCAGGAGATAATGCGCGATGTCCGGGGCGTGCTTGAGGTGATCCTGCGGGCGCTCCGGGAACCATAGCCCCCTTCGCCCCTTCGGGGCACTTCCCCCGCTCGCGGGGGAAGCGAGAGTTTCAGTCGCCTCCCCCATAAAATGGGGGAGGTGCCCGAAGGGCGGAGGGGGCTTCCTAGTCCAAGAGACCTTTTACTGCGCCGCCGCCCGGGCGTTGTTGACCGTCTGGGCGAGCGAGCCGTCGGCGTAGCGTTTCGCCATGTCGGACAGCGGGATCGCTTTCATCTTGGAGGCCTGTCCTGCCGTGTTGAAGGCCTCGAAGCGGGCGACGCAGACCTTTTCCATCGCGGCGATGGCCGGTTTGTTGAAATTGCGCGGGTCGATCTCCGACTTCTTCTCCATCGCCACCTTGCGGTACATGCCGGTGATCGCCATGCGGTTGTCGGTGTCGATGTTGATCTTGCGCACGCCGTACTTGATGCCTTCGACGATTTCCTCGACCGGCACGCCGTAGGTCTGCGGCATCTCGCCGCCATACTGGTTGATGATGTCCTGCAGTTCCTGCGGCACCGACGACGAGCCGTGCATCACCAGGTGCGTGTTCGGCAGCTTCTCGTTGATCGCCTTGATCACGCCCATCGCGAGGATGTCGCCGGTCGGCTTGCGGGTGAACTTGTAGGCGCCGTGGCTGGTGCCGATGGCGACCGCGAGCGCGTCGCACTGGGTGCGGCCGACGAAATCCGCCGCCTGGTCCGGGTCGGTCAGCAGCATGTCCTTGTCGAGCTTGCCCTCGAAGCCGTGGCCGTCTTCCTTCTCGCCCTCGCCGGTTTCCAGCGATCCGAGGCAGCCGAGCTCGCCCTCGACCGAGACGCCGACCATGTGCGCGGTCTCCACCACCTTGGCGGTGACCTCGACATTGTAATCGTAGCTCGCCGGGGTCTTGGCGTCTTCCATCAGCGAGCCGTCCATCATCACCGAGGAGAAGCCGTTCTGGATCGCCGAGAAGCAGGTCGCCGGGTTGTTGCCGTGGTCCTGGTGCATGCAGACCGGGATGTCCGGATACATCTCGACGGCGGCCTGGATCAGGTAGCGCAGCACGATGTCGTTGGCATAGGCGCGCGCACCGCGGCTGGCCTGCAGGATCACCGGCGAATCGGTCTTGGAGGCGGCCGCCATGATCGACAGCATCTGTTCCATGTTGTTGATGTTGAAGGCCGGAACGCCGTAGCCGTGTTCGGCTGCGTGGTCCAGCATCTGACGCATTGAAATCAAAGCCATTTGGTCTCTCCCGTGCGAAAAAAGGAGGGGATTGGGGCTACCCTCCGGAATTTCCCTGTTTCTCCAGCGCCGCCACGCCGGGCAGCGTCTTGCCTTCCAGCCATTCGAGGAACGCGCCGCCTGCAGATGATACATAGGTGAAGCGGTCCTGAACACCAGCCACCGCCAGCGCGGAGACGGTATCGCCACCGCCGGCGACGCTGAGCAGCTTGCCGGCCGACGTGAGTTCCGCCGCCTTGCGCGCCACCGCGTTGGTGCCGGCGTCGAAGGGCTTGAACTCGAAGGCGCCGAGCGGGCCGTTCCAGACCAGCGTCCTGCAGGTCTCCAGCATGTCGCACAAACCGGCCGCCGCCGCTGGGCCGACATCGAGGATCATCTGGTCCGACGGCACGCCGCCGACCTCGACCACCTCGGTCGCCACGCCGTCTTCCAGCCTGGCGGCGACCACCGCGTCCTTCGGCAGCACGATCTCGCAGCCCGCCGCATCCGCCTTGCCCATGATCTCGCGCGCGGTGGCGAGCATCTCGTGCTCGCAGAGCGACTTGCCGACATCGGTGCCGAGCGCGGCCAGGAAGGTGTTGGCCATGCCGCCGCCGATCACCAGCTTGTCGACGCGCCCGACGAGATTGCCCAGCAGTTCCAGCTTGGTGGAGACCTTCGAGCCGCCGACGATGGCGCAGACCGGGCGCTCCGGCTTGCCGAGCGCCTTCTGCAGTGCTTCCAGCTCCGCCTGCATCAGCCGGCCCGCCGCGTTCGGCAGCCGGCGTGCAAGCCCGTCGACCGAGGCATGCGCCCGGTGCGAGACCGAGAAGCCGTCATTGACGTAGATGTCGCCGAGTTCCGCCAGCGCGTCGGCGAAGCCGTTGTCGTTGGCTTCCTCGCCGCCGTGGAAGCGGAGGTTCTCCAGCAGCACGACGCCGCCCGGCGCGCAATTGCCGATGGCGGCGCGGGCGGGGGTGCCGATGCAATCCTCGCCGAAGGCGACCGGCGCGCCGAGCGCGTCGGCCAGCGGGGCGACCAGCGGCTTCAGCGAGCTCGCCGGGTCCACCTTGCCCTTCGGCCGGCCGAAATGCGACAGGATCACCACTTTCGCGCCGGCCGCCGCGAGATCCTTCGCGGTGGGGGCGAAGCGGCGGATGCGGGTATCGTCCGTCACCTTGCCGTCGCGCATCGGCACGTTGAGGTCGGCGCGGACGAGGACCGTCTTACCCTTGACGTCGAGATCGTCGATCGTGTCGAAGCCCGCCATCTCAGACGCGCGCCTTCACCGCTTCGACGACCGTGTCGGCCGTGATGCCGAAATGCTTGTAGAGATCGCCGGCCGGTGCCGAGGCGCCGAAGCCGGTCATGCCGATGGCGACGCCGTTGGAGCCGAGATAGCGTTCCCAGCCATAGGTGATCAGCGCCTCGACCGAGACGCGAAGCCCGCCCGGCGCACCGAGCACGGCGGCCTTGTAGGAAGCGTCCTGCGCGTCGAACAGTTCCTGGCAGGGCATGGAGATCACGGCGGTCGGGATGCCGGCGGCCTGCAGGACGGCGCGGGCATTGACCGCGATCTCGACTTCCGAGCCGGTGGCGATCAGGGTCGCGGCGCGGGGGCCGCCCTCGGCCTCGAACATCACGTAGGCGCCGCGGGCGGACAGGTTCTCTTCCGTGTGCAGCGTGCGGATGGTCGGCAGGCCCTGGCGGGTCAGCGCGAGGATCGACGGGGTCTCGGTGGATTCGAGCGCCAGCGCCCAGCATTCCATGGTCTCGACCGGGTCGCAGGGGCGCATGACGTTGACGTTCGGCATGGCGCGGAGGCTGGCGAGATGCTCGACCGGCTGGTGGGTCGGGCCGTCCTCGCCGAGGCCGATGGAATCATGGGTCATGACGTAGATCACCGGCTGCTTCATCAGCGCCGAGAGACGGATCGCCGGGCGGCAGTAATCGGTGAAGACGAGGAAGGTGCCGCCGTAGGGACGCAGGCCCCCGTGCAGCGCGATGCCGTTCATGGCGGCGGCCATGCCGTGCTCGCGCACACCGTAATAGATATAGGCCCCGGAGAAATCGTCGCGGGTGACCGGGTTCTGGCCGGCGACCTTGGTGTTGTTGGAGCCGGTCAGGTCGGCGGAACCGCCGGCCATTTCCGGCATCACCGGGAAGATCGCCTCGATCGCCTTTTGCGAGGAGACGCGTGTGGCGAGCTTCGGCGCGCCCTCGGACATCGCCTGCTTGTGGGCGTTGACCGCCGCCGTGAAGCCGTCCGGCAGCTTGCCGTCCATGGTGCGGGTGAACTCGGCGGCAAGCGCCTTGTCGGCCTCGGCGAGACGGCCTTCCCAGGCCTTGCGGGCGGCGCGGCCGCGGTCGGCGGCGCCTTCCCAGGCAGCCTTCACATGGACCGGGATCTCGAACGGCGCATGCGGCCAGCCGAGCTTGGCGCGGGCGCCGGCGATCTCGTCCGGGCCGAGCGGGGCGCCATGGGTGGCGGACGTGCAGGCCTTGGTCGGTGCGCCGAAGCCGATCACGGTCTTGCAGCAGATCAGCGAGGGCTTGCCCTTCTGCTTCTGCGCCGCCCTGATCGCCTTGGCGATGGCTTCCGGGTCATGGCCGTCGACGGACAGCACATGCCAGCCCGACGCCTTGAAGCGGGCCGGCTGGTCGTCGGAGACGGAGAGGTCGGTGCCGCCGTCGATGGAGATCGAGTTGTCGTCGAACAGCACGATCAGGCGGCCGAGGCCGAGATGGCCGGCCATGGAGACCGCCTCGTGGCTGATGCCTTCCATCAGGCAGCCGTCGCCGGCGACGACATAGGTATAATGGTCGACCAGCCCGTCACCGAAGCGTGCCGCCATCATGCGCTCGGCGAGCGCCATGCCGACCGCGGTGGCGATGCCCTGGCCGAGCGGGCCGGTGGTGGTCTCGATGCCCGAGGCATGGCCGAATTCCGGGTGGCCGGCGGTGATCGAGCCGAGCTGGCGGAAATTCTGCAACTGCTCGAGGGTCATGTCCGGGTAGCCGGCCAGGTGCAGGATAGAGTAGAGCAGCATCGAGCCGTGGCCGGCGGAGAGCACAAAGCGGTCGCGGTCGGCCCAGCGCGGTGCCGTCGGATCGAACTTCATGAAATCGCGGAACAGCACCGTCGCCGCATCCGCCATGCCCATCGGCATGCCGGGATGGCCGGAATTCGCCTTCTGGACGGCATCGGCGGCAAGGAAACGGATGGCATTCGCCATCTCTTCGTGGGTCGCCTGGACCGCGGACGAAGAATCGGGCATGGGGGCGTGCTCCTGCAGGGCTGAAATTCGCGGCCTTTATACCCGCTCACGCCGGAGAATCGACCCAAATCGGGGAATCTCCCTGTGGAAAAACGACCATCTGGACAAGATAGCGATAACATTAATTTTAATGATTTTATTATTCTTATTATCGATTGGATTAATCTCACTTCATCCCCCATCCTCCGCCCCGAAACCAACCCCTGATAACAGGAGCAGACCGAGATGGAAGATAGCGGCGTTCTGAGGCGCGAGACGAAGTTCCTGGTGTTCGACCAGTACGGCACCGTGGTCGACATGCAGGGCGGGCTGACCGAGGCGGTCACGCCATTCCTGAAGGAGAAGGGCTGGACGGGCGAGGCGCACCGCTTCGTCACCTGGTGGCGGCGCACCCATTTCGAGAACTCGATGATCGACGCGCTCGGCGACCGCGGCCACACCCCCTACCGCCAGATCGGCCACCGCGCCGTCTCCTACGTGATGGACCGCTGCGGCATCTCCTACAGCCAGGCCGAGGTGCAGTGGCTGGTCTCGGAGATCGAGAAGCTGAAGCCCTTCCCGGACGTCATCGAAGCCCTGCACAAGCTGCGCGGCGCGGGCTACGGCCTCGCCATCCTGTCGAACGGCGACCGCGACATGCTGAAGGCCGCCGGCCCCCATATCGGCTTTCCCTTCGATCACGTGATCTCGGTCGAGGAAGCGGGCTATTTCAAGCCGCACTGGAAGACCTACGCCAGCGCCGCTGAAATCATCGGGGTAGACCGCTCCTCCTGCCTGTTCGTCGCCAACCATGCCTTCGACTGCATTGGCGCCAAGAGCTACGGCATGCGCAGCGTCTTCATCGACCGCCGCAAACGGCCCTTCGGCGAGACCCCGCACCAGCCGGACCTGATCGTCGCCGATTTCGCCGAGATGGCCTCGGTGCTGACGGACTGACCGGACGGCACCCGGCATGAACCTGCGGCGCGTCGACCTCAACCTGCTGGTCGCGTTCGACGCGCTGATGCAGACGCGCCATGTCGGGCGCGCCGGCGCCCTGCTCGGGCTCGGCCAGCCGGCGATGAGCGCGGCGCTCGGCCGGCTGCGCGCGCTGTTCGGCGACGACCTGCTGGTGCGCCAGGGCGGTGGCATGGCGCCGACCGACCGGGCGCTGCAGATCGCGCCGGAGGTGCGCCTGCTGCTCGACCGGATCGGCGTGCTGGTTTCCGAGCCGGAGGGGTTCGATGCCGCGACCAGCGCGCGGCATTTCCGGCTCAGGCTGTCGGACCTCTTGGCGAGCCTGCTGCTGCCGAACCTCTTGCGCCGGATCGAACGCAGCGCGCCCGGCATCGCCATCGAGATCCGCCACCTCGCGCCGGAGGAGACCGCGGATGCGCTGGAACGCGGCGAGCTTGACCTCGCAATCTCGGCGGATTTGCCGGAGGCGTTCGCGCGGCGGCTCGCCCGGCTACATGGCCTCGTGGAGATGCCGGCACCGGGGGAGGCGCGGGACTTCACCTGGTCGCTCTACTGG
>JAVKCR010000501.1:0-8835 GCA_040222645.1 Rhodospirillales bacterium | reverse complement strand
TGCGGGCCGGGCGCGACCTCGGGACCCCGGCCCCTGTCGGGGACTGGGGGTTCGATCATGCCCTGATCCTGTCGAGGCGACGCCCGCCACCGGTGGAGAGTTCGTCGACGGACCGGGGCGGCTATGTCACCGGCTTCGACGGGGTGTTCGACGCCGCCGCATATGATATCGCGGGTGTCAGGCTTGCCGGTCTCGATCCGGTCTTCCGCTGGCTGCTCCATGTCGTGCGTTCCGCCCGGGTCGAGGCGGCGCCGGGTGAGGCAGCGCTGCGGCGGGCCGGGCTGGTGGTGGGGAACCTGTCCTACCCGACCCGGTCGCTCGACGATCTCGCGGCCGAGATCTGGGCCGGCGGTGCGGGAAGCCATTTCGAGAACCGCTTCTGCTCCGGCCTGCCGGCGCATCTCACCGCCTCGCTGCTCGGGCTGGGCGGCGAAGCGCTGACGCTCGATGCGGCCTGCGCCTCGTCCATCTACGCGCTGCGCATCGCCTGCGACCGCCTGCATGCGCGCGAGGCGGACGTGATGTTCGCCGCCGCGACCAACCATTCGGACGATTTGTTCCTGCATGTTGGCTTCACGGCGTTGCAGGCGCTCAGCCCGACCGGGCAAAGCCGGCCCTTCCACAGGGAGGCGGACGGCCTGCTGCCGGCGCATGGCGCGGGCTGCGTCGCCTTGCAGCGGCTGGCGGACGCAGAGGCCGAGGGCCGGGTGATCCACGGCGTGATCCGCGGCATCGGGCTGTCGAACGACGGTCGCGCCGGCGGGTTCCTGGCGCCGGACAAGGGCGGGCAGGTGCGGGCGATGCAGGCGGCCTATGCCAGCGCCGGTATCGCGCCGCAATCCATCGACCTGGTCGAATGCCACGCCACCGGCACTGTCGTCGGCGACGGCGCCGAGATCGGCAGCATGGGGCAGGTTTTCACCGGCATGGCCGACTTGCCGGTAGGCTCGCTGAAATCCAACATGGGCCACCTGATCACGGTCGCGGGACTGGCGGGCCTGCTGAAGCTCACCGGCGCGATGGCGTCCGGCATCAAGCCGCCGACCCTGCATGCCGACCGGCCGCTCGATGCCTTCGCAGGCACGCCCTTCAGGCCGCTGTCGGAGGCGGAGGACTGGCAGCGCCGCGACGGGCCGCGACGGGCGGGCCTCAGCGCTTTCGGCTTCGGCGGCAACAACGCTCACCTGATTATCGAAGAATGGGAACCGCGACCCTCCGGGTCAGTCGCCGTTGCCGGCATCCCCCGCAGCCCGGCCGGGGCAATTGCCGTGACCGGTATCGGCATGGTCACCGGCGCCGGGCGCGGCATGGATGCCTTCGCCCGCAGGCTGTTCGGCGACGATGCCGGCGATACGGTCAGGGTGGAGACAGCGAAGTTGCCGATAAAAGGGCTGCGCTATCCGCCGAAGGACATGAAGGTCGCCCTCGGTCAGCAATCGCTGATCATGGAAGCGGCCTTCCAGGTCGCCGGCAGCCTCGACGGCATCGCGCCGGGACGGATCGGTTGCCTGGTCGGCATGGGGTGCGATCCGGAGATCGCCCGCTATGCGCTCCGGCTGCGCAACGATGCCTGGCGCCGGCAGATCGACGGTACCGGCAACGGTGAGGATTGCGCGCCGCTGGAGGCGGCCGGGGTCATCGGGTCGATGCCCAACATCCCGGCCAACCGGCTGTCCAGCCAGTTCGACTGGCGGGCGTTCGGCTACACGGTCTCGGCGGAGGAGCTTTCCGGCATCGCCGCGCTGCGGCTGGCCGCCCGCGCGCTGGAAGACGGCGACGCTGACGCGGTGATCGTCGGCGCCGTGGAGACACCCGGTGACCGGGTGCATGAAGCGGCATGTGCGGCACTGTCCGACGGCGGCAAGTCCACTCCCGGGGATGCCGCGGTGGTGATGGTCCTGCGCCGCCCCGACGATATTCCCGAAGGTGTACGATCTCTGGCACTTATCGATACCGGCGGCGATGGGCAAGATGCGGACAGCGTCACGGTCAGCGGCGGCAGGTTCGGCGATACCCACGCCGCGAGCGGTCTTCTCGAGGTTGCCGCGGCGATCGCGATTGCTGCGCACGGGCGGGAGCGGGGAGCGGACGGTTTTCGCACCTCGTTCCGGCCCGATGGTCCACCGGCCTTGCAGATCGGGCTGACCGCCATCACCGGGCGCGTGGACAGCGTTGTGGTTCGCCCCGGGCGCGAGCGGCGCGGCTATGGAGTTTCGGTGCCGGAGGCGGGGTTCTGGCGCGGGCAGAGCCTCGACGAACTGGCGAACAACCTCGCGTCGGGCAGCAATGGCGGGGAGGGGGAATATCGCCTGGCCATCGTCGCCCCGGACCGCGGCCTGTTCACCGGGCGATGCAAGCAGGCAGCTGAAATGCTGCGGTCGGGCAAGCCGGCTGATGGCGAGGGCGTCAGTTTCGGTCATGGTCCGGCGGGCGGGGAACTCGCCTTCGTGTTTCCCGGTGCGGCGGCCGCCTATGCCGGCATGGGACGGCGCTTTTTCGAGGCCTTCCCGAATATCGCCGGAGAACTCGCGCGCCGCCATCCGGTGACGGGCATCGTCGCGGCGGATCTCTATGACGCGGGACGCGCCCGCGAGCAGTTCGACCAGTTGAAGGGCTGTGCGCTGGTTTGCCAGGGCCACGCCATCGCGGCGCGCGAGGTTCTCGGGCTCAATCCGGCCGCGGTGATCGGCCTGTCCTCCGGTGAGACGAACGGTCTCTACGCCATGGGCGTCTGGCGCGACATGGACGCGATGTTCGAGGAAATCGACGCGTCCGGAATGTACGGGCGCTATCTCACCGGTGACTTCGAGAGTGCACGCCAGTCCTGGGATTTGCCGGACGGCCAGCAAGTGACCTGGGTCGCCTGGCGGGTGCTGGCGCCGGTCTTGGCGGTTCGTGCAGCCGCAGAGACAGAGGCGCGCGCCGCGATCACCATCGTCAATACCCCGGAGGATTGTGTCGTTGCGGGGGAAGAAGCGGCCGTCCGCCGGGTCGTGCAATCGCTTGCCGGCGCCCGGGTCATCGACCTCGGTCACCCGATGGTGGTGCATTGTCCCGAGATGTCGCCCTACGAGGATACGTGGCGGCGAATCCACACGCGGCGCACCCATGCGCCGGATGGCGTCCGCTTCTATTCCAATCATACCGGCCGCGCCTACAGGCCGACCCGCAAGAACGTCGCCGACCGGCTGACCGGGCAGGCGCTGGAATGCATCGATTTCCCGCGAACCGTCGAGCAGGCCTATGCCGACGGGGTGCGCTGTTTCCTCGAACTCGGGCCGCGCGACACCTCGACACAGGCGATCCGGGCCATTCTCGGCGACCGGCCTTGCGACGTGATGGCCTTCGACACGGCGTCGCGTGACGGTATCGGCGGTGTCGTCTCGGCTGCGGTTCGGCTGTTCGCCTCGGGACATCTCGAAGACCCGTCCCGGCTTGCCTCCCATCTCGGACGGATGACCGGCCGCGAGAAGCCGGAGAGCAGCGAGCGTATGCTCGAACTGCCGCTGCACCGGTCGCCGGTGGTTCTCCCGCAGACTGGTGAGCGCCCTGTTATCGCTGTGGAGCCGGACCGGCAGGTCATGGCGCGGCCGCCGCAATTGCCGGCGCTTTCCGGTTTGGAATGGCGCCCGGTAGCTGTCGACATGCCGCCTCAACGCCCTGCTGCCGTCGTGCCGGAATCTGCCGCCCCATCGATGCAGAACCCGGCCGATATCGTGGCAGAGGTGCACCGGGAATATATCGCCCTGCAAACGGCCTCCTATAACGAATTCCTCGCCATGCAGATGCGCCTCGGTACGGCCGCGCCTGCCGCCGGTAACCTGGCGCTGGCCGTAGCCGCCCCGCTGCCGGAAGGGCCAGAGGTCCGCACCGACATTGCGCCTGTTCTCCGGGAGGCTGTCGTTCCGGAACCGGCCCGGGCACCGGACAGGAAGCCCGAGATCCTGTTCGACCGGGTGCAGCTGGAAACGCTCGCTTCCGGCCGGGTATCGGATGTGCTCGGCCCGCTGTTCCGCCAGCAGGACGACTACGACATCCAGGTCCGCCTGCCGGAACCGCCGTTGCTGCTGGTCGACCGGGTGACCGCGCTCGACGGCGAGGCGGGCGGCATGGGTACCGGCTTCATCGAGACCGAGACCGACGTCGACGGCGATGAATGGTACATGCATCGCGGCGCGATGACGCCGGGGGCGATCATCGAGTCCGGACAGGCCGACCTGCTGCTGATCTCCTGGCTCGGCGTCGATTTCCTGAACCGGGGCAAGCGCGCCTATCGCCTGCTCGGCTGCGAACTGACCTTCCATGGCGGCGGCCTGCCGAAGCCGGGCGATACCCTGACCTACGGCATTCATGTCGACGGCCATGCGAAGACCGGCGATGTGCGGCTGTTCTTCTTCCATTACGACTGCCGTATCGGCGACCGGCTGCTGTTGTCCGTGCGCGACGGCCAGGCCGGTTTCTTCACGCCGGACGAACTGGCGAATTCCGGCGGCGTGCTTTGGGACGCCGCCGACGATGCGCCGCTGGAAGATTTCCGTCTCGACCGGCCCTACCCGGTTACCGGCAAGCGTTCCTTCTCGGAAGCCGACATCACCGCGTTCCTGGACGGCGATGCCCTGACTTGCTTCGGTCCCGGTTTCGAGGAAAGCGCGCCGCATCAGCGCACACCGGCGCCGCCGGGCGGCCGGATGCGGATGATCGATTGCGTGCCGGAATTCGATCCCGACGGCGGGCCGTGGGGCCGGGGTTACCTGCGCGCGGAGACCCGCGTGGCGGCGGACCACTGGTTCTATAGCGGTCATTTTCTCAACGATCCCTGCATGCCCGGCACCCTGATGGCCGATGCGGCTCTGCAGGCGCTGGCCATCGCGATGACCGCCTACGGCTATACCCTGCATCGCGACAGCTGGCGCTTCGAGCCGGCGCCGGGGGAGGCCTTCAAGTTCGTCTGCCGGGGGCAGGTGACGCCGGACCGGGACCATCTGCTGACCTACGAGGTGTTCATCGAGGACATACGCGACGGTGAGTTTCCGGAAATCCGGGCGGCGTTGCTCTGCCGGTCGGACGGCTTCAAGGTCTTCCAGTGCCGCCGCTTCGCGCTCCGGCTGGTGCCGGACTGGCCCTACCGGGTGGAACGGCCTGAAGCGGAGGCCAGGATGGTCGGGACGGATGCCTCGGTGCCGGGGGATCACGCCGCCCTGATCGCCTGCGCCTGGGGCGCACCGTCCTCGGCCTTCGGCGAGATGTACCGGCGCTTCGACAGTGCGCACAGGGTGCCGCGCCTGCCGGGCGAACCGTACCATTTCATCAGCGACATCCGCTCCGTCGATTGTCCCTCCGGCAGACCGACCGTGAATGGCGGCCTGATCGCGGAATACCGGGTGCCGCAGGAAGCGTGGTACTTCGTGGAGAACGGCTCGCCGGTGATGCCCTACGGCGTGCTGATGGAGGTGTTGCTGCAGCCCTGCGGCTGGCTCGGCTCCTACATGGGTTTCGCGCTGGCCGATATCGAACTGGCCATCCGCAACCTCGACGGCGACGGCGCCATCGTCCACCGCGCCGTCACCCCGGGCAGCGGCCTGATCGAGACTCGAACCCGGCTGACCCGGTTCTCGAAGGTGGGCGTGCTGAACATCGTCTTCTTCCGCGTCGAGGCGACGCTCGACGGCGAACCGCTGATGGAGATGAACACGTCCTTCGGCTTCTTCACTGACGAGGCTCTGGCCAACCAGGCCGGCCTGCCGGCGAGTGCAGAGGTCCGGCAGCGGCTGGACGATCCGTCGGATGTCGCCCTCGATCTCGACCGGGATGAATTGCCGGGCCGGGTGCCGGTGGCTGCCGGCATGTACCGGATGATCGACGGCATCACCGGCTTCTGGCCGGCGGGCGGCGCGGCGGGTCTCGGGCGTATCCGGGGACGGCAGGCGGTCGACCCGCGTGCCTGGTACTTCAAGGCGCATTTCTTCCAGGACCCGGTACAGCCGGGTTCGCTCGGCATCGAGGCGCTGGTGCAGTTGCTGCAATGCCATTGCCGGCTGGCCGGCCTGGATGACGGCTTCGCCGACCCCGCCTTCGAGCCCTTCGCCTTCGGCGAGGCGCTGGTCTGGAAATATCGCGGGCAGGTGCGCGTCCGGAACCGGGAAGTCCGCAGCGATCTCGACATCACGCGCATCGAGCGGGATGGCGCCGGCGTGCTGGTCACCGCCCGCGGCAGCCTCTGGGTCGACGGCATGCGGATCTACGAGGTCGACAATCTCGCGGTCCGCATCGTCGAGAGCAGCGTGCTGATCGGTGAGGGAACGGGTTCCGGTGATGTCGTGCTGGACAGTGCATCGTCGCCCTGGATCGCCGACCATTGCCCGACCCATACCCGGCCGGCGCTCCCCTTCATGGTGCTGGCCGATCTGGTTGCCGGCAGCGTGCCGAAGGCGCCCGGTGAGAAGATCGTCGCGATCGAGGACATGCGGGTCTACCGCTGGGCGCTGGTCGACCCGTCGATCCGCCTGCGGCCGACCCTCAGCCGGAGCGGCGATGTCTGGAAGGTTGTTCTTGCAGAGATCACGGATACGGCCGGCGAAAAGACTATCGCCGAAGCAATGGTGCGGGTGGCCGAGACATGGCCTGAAGGGCCGGGGGCGTTGCCGCCACTCGGCAATGGTGAAATCCAGCCGGACCCCTACGAGAAGGGGTGCCTGTTCCACGGACCTTCCTTCCGGATTCTCTCGGCGCTCCGGCGCTCAAGCGATGGCGCGTCCTTCACGCTGGACCCGGCGGGCGGCGCCGCGCCTTACGGGGCCATCCATCCCTGCCTGCTCGACGGGATGATGCATGGCGTGCCGCATGATGCTCTCGAACAGTGGTTTCCGGATATCGCGGCGAATGGCCTTGCCTATCCCGTCCATGCGGAATGTATCCGCTTTCACGCGCCCATGCCGGCAAACGGGGATGTGCGGGTGGAAATTCGCCCCGCCTCCGGGGGCGGGCGCGCGGTGATCGAAGGCCAGCTGATCGCCGGCGGACAGGTGATCTGCGAGATGCGCATCCGCGAGGAGATCCTGCCACAGGGGCCGCTCGGCAGCGCCGCGCCGGAAGACCGCAAGGCGTTCCTCGGGCGGCGGGAAGCGGTGCCGGGCATGCGGCTGTCGGCATCGCATGACGGCGTCACCAGTCTCGATGGCGCGGCGGTGATGGCGAGCAACTGGCTGCCGGGGACGGTGGAGACCGTCTACGATGTCACCGGCGACATGCGCAGCCTGATCCGCGAGATCGCGATCAAGGAACATGTGGCCGCGCATCTCGGCGTGCATCCGTCGGAGATCGTGGTGGACGGTACGCGCGCCAGTCATGCGGGCCGTAGTTTCGCGATTGTCGAGGAATGGTCGGGCAACAGGGTCACGATCCGCGACGACTGAACGTCAGGGCTTGAGGTTCTCGATCAGGTGGACGAGCGGTTTCGGGAGCCGCCTGCCGTCGCACCGGACAAGTGATATCACCACCTCCGGCGCCGCTTCGATATCGTGGAGGCGGAAGCGTTCGTTGCCGATGTCAAAGACCTTGCCTGTTTCCGGACAGGGACGGAAGCCGACTTCCTGCGCCGCCTTCCATGCTCTGATGCCGTACCCCAGCCCCTTTATCACTGCTTCCTTGCGCGTCCAGCACCGCAGGAAGGCGGCGCTTCGGTGCGGTTCCGGCAATGCGCTGAGCGGTCCTGCCTCTGGCGATGTAAAGAAGCGCTGGGCCATGTCCGCGCTTCCCGCGATCGTTCGTAGCCGCTCGATGTCGATGCCGACGTCGATGCCGTCCGACAGGGCGACGGCGACCCAGCCCTCCGATGCCGACAGGTTGAATCGCAAGGGGTGGTTCACGAGTTCGGGTTTGCCGTCAGCATTGGTCGTGAAGTCCAGACTCTCCGCCGGCTGCCCGAGCGCCTGGCCGAGAATTCGCCTCAGGATGATCCGGCGGCGGGCGACCTGCAGGCCCCGCAGCGGGTCGAGAATGCGGTCGGCGCGCTGCCGTTCAGCTTCCGTGAGGATGTCGAGAGGCAGGTCACCGTCCGCCAGCACCTGCGGCGGAACCAGACAGATCTTGCAGCCCCTCCTGGCAGGGCCGACGGTCATGCCGCGGTCGGCGCCAGCCGTGCCCGGCGGGCCGCCTTCTTGCGTTCACGCCGCAGCTTCAGCCGTACCGTCAGCACGAACATCGGCGGCACGAAGAACAGCGCCAGCATCGTCGCACCGATCATGCCGCCGGCGATCGCCATCGCCAGCGGGGGCCAGAACAGCCCGCCCCAGATGATCAGCGGGATGAAGCCGCCGATGGTGGTCAGGGTTGTCGAGATGATGTGCCGGGAGCCGTCCATGATGACATGCAGGGCGGCCGCCACATCGCCCTCGCAGGCTTTCCTGTCGGCGCGGAGCGCGGACAGCACGACAATGCTGTCGTTGATGGCGAGTCCGATCAGACCCATGTTGCCGACCACCGCCATGAAGCCGAGCGGGTAGTTGAACATCCAGAGCGTCAGCAGCGCACCGCCGATGCTGAGAATGGCGACCATGACGATGATGCCGGCATCGCGGAAGGAATTGAAGGCCAGCACCAGGGTGCCGATCATCAGGATGATCAGCGGCAGGAACACGCTCATCAGGTTGCCGCGGGCCTCGCCGCTGCCTTCCGCCTCGCCGCCGAACTGCAGGCGGTAGCCGGCGGGCAGGGTGAAGTTGGAATCTTCCATCCGCTGGCGGAAATCCTGCAGCGCGATGCCGGGCAGGGTGAAGGGGCGGACGAAGGCCTGCACCGTATTCAGCCGCTCGCCGTCGCGGCGGGTGATGAGGTGGG
>JAVKCR010000500.1:0-6739 GCA_040222645.1 Rhodospirillales bacterium | reverse complement strand
GCCGAAATCGCGCCTGCGGGCCATGCGCCGGCGCATGCAGATGATCTTCCAGGACCCCTATTCCTCGCTCAATCCGAAGATGACCGTTGGGCGCATCCTCGGCGAGGCGCTTGCCGTCCACGATATCGCGCAGGGCGATGCGATGCGCGCCCGGGTCGCGGAATTGCTGGAGGAGGTCGGCTTGCCGGCGGAGGCGGCCAGCCGCTATCCGCACGAATTCTCCGGCGGCCAGCGCCAGCGCATCGCCATCGCCCGGGCGCTCTCCGTCGATCCGGACTTCATCGTCGCCGACGAACCGGTCTCCGCCCTCGACGTGTCGATCCAGGCGCAGGTGCTCGACCTCATGCGCGGGCTCAAAGAACGGCGCGGTCTCGGCTTCCTCTTCATCTCCCACGATCTCGGCGTGGTGCGCTATTTCTGCCGCCGCCTCGCGGTGATGTATCTCGGCCGCATCGTCGAGACCGGGCCGGTGCCGGGCATCTTCGACGAGCCATTGCATCCCTACACCCGGGCGCTACGGGCTGCCTCGCCGGCGCCTGATCCGGCGATCGCGCGCAATCTGCCCCGGCTGGAAGGCGAGACACCGTCGGCGTCGGCGCCGCCGTCGGGCTGCCATTTCCATCCACGCTGCCCGCATGCGACAGACCATTGCCGGCGCGAATATCCGCGCTGGACCGACATGGGCGGCGGCCGGGCCGTCGCTTGCCACCTGCATGATCCGGCCGCCCAGGCGGCCATGAACCAGAACGCCGGAGAACCAAGGCCATGAAGAAGACAGTCATCTATTTCCACTCGCTCTCGTCCCCCTGGGCCTATCTCGGCGGGCCGCGCTTCCATGCGCTGGTGGCGAAGCACGACCTCGACGTGGTGCTGCGCCCGACCACCATCGTGACCGAGAACGGCGGCATCCCGCTGCTCACCCGGCCCGACCCGCGCCGGAGCTACCACGAGCTGGAACTTGACCGCTGGCGCAAGCGCCTCGACATGCCGCTGGTGCTGCGCCCGAAATACTATCCGTCGAACCCGGAATTCTCCGCTCGCATGGTGGTCGCGGCGGACCAGCTCGGTCTCGACGCGCTGAAACTGAGCCACGCGCTGCTGCACGCGCTCTGGTCGGAGGAGAAGGATGTGCGCCTGCCGGAGGTTCGCCAGGCGGTCGCCGACAGCCTCGGCATGGACGGTGCGAAGCTGGTGGCGATGGCGGAAGAACCGGAGATCGTCGCCGCCTGGAAGGCAAGCCACGACGAGGCCATCGAGGCCGGCGTCTTCGGTACGCCCACCTGGGTCTATGAAGGCGAACGCTTCTGGGGCCAGGACCGCCTGGAATTCCTCGACGAGCGGCTGGGGGAATAGGGGGCGGAGGTCAACAGCGCCCCCATCGGCGCTGCGCGCCACATCCCCCCGAGGGGGAAGCGTGGCTTTTCCTTTCTTCCCCCTCCGGGGGAAGTGCCCCGCAGGGGCGAAGGGGGAGCGGTGCCCTCAGTGCGAATGCCGCGGCAGCCACTTGGTCCGGACCACGTCGACGAATAGTGTCGCCGGCTCCAGGCAGGCGCCGGTGTTCAACTGCCCGACCATGCTGCGGTAGATCGCCTGCCAGGGTGTCTGGTCTTCGGGATGCGAGGGCCGCCACGCGGCCTTGCGCCGCGCGAGTTCGTTATCGTCCACCAGCATGTCGGCGCGGCGGTTGGGGATGTCGATGCGCAGCATGTCCCCTGTCTGCACCAGTGCCAGCCCGCCGCCGATTGCGGCCTCCGGCGAGGCGTTGAGGATCGAGGGGCTGGCCGAGGTGCCGGATTGCCTTCCGTCGCCGATGCAGGGCAGTTCGGTGATGCCCTGATTGATCAGGCTATCGGGCGGCTGCATGTTCACCACCTCCGCCGAACCCGGATAGCCGACGGGGCCGCAATTGCGGACCACGAGGATCGAATGCGCGTCGATGCCGAGGGAGGGGTCGTTGATGCGCTCGTGGTAATCCTCCGGCCCCTCGAACACCACGGCGCGGCCTTCCAGCACGCCTTCGCGGCCGGGCTCCGAGAGGTAGGCCTTGCGGAAAGCGTCGCCGATCACCGAGGTCTTGAGGATCGCCTCGTCGAACAGGTTGCCGGAGAGCACGACGTAGCCCGCTTTTTCCATCAGCGGCTTCGCGACCGGCAGGATCACCTCGCCGTCGGGCGCCGGGGCGTCGGCGATGTTCTCGGTGATGGCCCGGCCGGTGACGGTGAGGGCCGTGCCGTCGATCATGCCGGCGCCGAGCAGTTCCTTCATCACCGCCGGTACGCCTCCCGCGCGGTGGAACGCCTCGCCGAGATACTTACCCGCCGGCATGCAATTGACGATCATCGGCAGGTCGGCGCCGACTTCCTGCCAGTCGGCAAGGCCGTGCTCGACGCCGGCATGCCGCGCGATGGCCGTGAGGTGCGGCGGGCAGTTGGACGACGCGCCGATGGCGGTGGCGGTGGCGACCGCGTTGTTGAAAGCGGTCCGGGTCAGGATATCGGTCGGGCGGAGATCCTCGTGCACCATGTCGACGATGCGCTTGCCGGTTAGATAGGCCATCTGGCCCCGTTCGCGGTAGGGGGCGGGGATCGCGCCGCAGCCGGGCAGCGACATCCCGTCCGCCTCGGCCAGCGAGTTCATGGAGAGCGCGGTGCCCATGGTGTTGCAATGGCCGATGGAGGGGGCCGACGCCGCCGCCATCTCGATGAAGCCCTCGTAGTCGATCTCGCCGGCGGCGAACAGTTCGCGCGCCTCCCAGAGCACGGTTCCTGAGCCGACCATCCGGCCCTTCCACCAGCCGTCGAGCATCGGCCCGCCGGAGAGCACGATGGCCGGGATGTTCACCGTCGCCGCCGCCATGATGCAGGCCGGCGTGGTCTTGTCGCAGCCCGTGGTCAGCACCACCCCGTCGAGCGGGTAGCCGTAGAGGATCTCGACGAGGCCGAGATAGGCCAGGTTGCGGTCGAGGGCCGCCGTCGGGCGCTTGCCGGATTCCTGGATCGGGTGGACCGGGAATTCCAACTGGATGCCGCCGGCGTCGCGGATGCCGGCCTTGGTGCGCTCGGCAAGCTCGATATGGTGACGGTTGCAGGGCGCGAGGTCGGAGCCTGTCTGGGCGATACCGATGACCGGCTTGCCGGAGCGCATTTCCGCCGTGGTCAGTCCGAAATTGTGGTAGCGCTCGAGATAGATCGCCGTCATGTCCGGCGCCGCCTCGTTATCCCACCATTCCTGGCTGCGGAGCCGCTTGCCCGCATCCTCGCGTCTGCTCATCGGTAACGTCCTGATTCGTTGCGGGTGTGAGGATGCAAGCGGCGGCGGGGGATGTCCATGGGGAGGAAGGCTTCTGATTTGCCGCCATCAACGCTGTTCTGCTCCTGCTCGCACCCCCCCCCCCTCGTTCCCACGAAAGTGGGAACCCCGAGAGCCAGTCGCCTTGTCTGCCGCAGAGGCCCCACTTACGTGAGGGCGAGGGAGTCAGCAATAGGCCCGTCATACCGGGGCCGCCGCAGGCGGAACCCGGGACCTCGGGCATCCGCGGCCACCGCCCGAGGTCCCGGACTGCCGCTGCGTGGCATCCGGGATGACGGGATGAGGGACGGTGGCACGTTCCCCTTCATCCCCCAACCACGTCATCCTGAATTCAATTCAGGACCCATGCCTGAGCCTTCACCCCGCATGACCGCCTCTCCGCCGGGCACCCCGGCGGCGCGGCCGGGGTATCGGCGCCGGCCATTGCGCGGCGACCGCTCAGGCATGGGTCCTGATTGGCATCAGGATGACGATGGTTTTTTGATTACGGGGCAATACCCAAAGCCCGTCATCCCGGGGCCGCCGTCAGGCGGAACCCGGGACCTCGGGCATTCGCGGCAACCGCCCGGGGTCCCGGACTGCCGCTGCGCGGCATCCGGGATGACGGGAGTAGTGGACGCAATGGTTTCCCTCATCCTGAAACGAGTTCAGGATGAAGAGACCTCAGAACCCGTAGAGCCGCCCCGGGTTGTCGGCGAGGATGGCGTTGCGAACCGCCTCGTCCGGCGCCCAGTCGGCGAGCACGTCGAGCAGGTCGACGTCGCTCGGATAGGCGGTCGCCATGTCGACGCCGACATGCGGCCAGTTGGAGGCCCATAGGCAGCGGTCGGGCGCGACCTCGACCAGCTTGCGGGCGAGGCGGGAGACATCCTCGAAAGCCGGGCCGCCGGTCTTCGAGGTTTCGTAGGGCGCGCTCAGTTTCGGATGGCAGTTCGGCTTTGCCGCAAGCTTCAGCATCGCCTGGAATTCCGGTGACGCCGGCGCGACGGGGTCGATGAACTTGCCGATGTGATCGTACACCCACGGCCCTTCGATGCTGTCCAGCAGGTCGTACCATTTCAGGATGTCGCGGCTGTTGAACTGCACGATCGGATGCCAGCCCAGATGGCCGACCCGCTCCATCAACGGTTTCAGCATGTGAAGGCCGGCGGCGCCGCCCGGGAACTCCATGATGCGCACGCCGCGCACGCCGAGTTCGTGCATGCGGTTCAGTTCCTTGTCGGAGATGTCCGGTTTGATCGCGACGATGGCGCGGGCGACCGGCCCCAGTTCCTCGAGGCATTCCAGCAGGCAGCCATTGTCGAGCTGGTAGGCGTTCGGCTGCACGATGACCACGTACTCCAGCCCGAGCCATTTCTGCAGCTGACGGTAATGCTCGATGGTCGCGGGCATCGGCGGCGGCGGACCGCCAGGCTGGCCCTTGTGGCGGTCGGTGTAGAAATGCATGTGGGTGTCAACGGTGCCGGCCGGAGTCCGGACTTTCGGCGCGCGGTCGCTCAGGGGTCTTTCCATGGTCTCGTTCCTCTGGCTCAGGCGGGGTCTATTGCATATTCGGTGACGGCGTCCCTGTCGATCTCGATGCCGAGACCGGGGCCGTCGGGAATCCTTACCCAGCCAGCCCATTGTTCGATCGGCGATTTCAGGATGGCCTGCCGGTAGGGATTATGGGTGCGGTCGAATTCAAGCAGCGGTTCGAGTGATTCATGGCGCGGCGGGTTCGGCGGCAGCACGGCGAGAAACTGCAGTGCGGCCGCAATCGCAATGCCGGTGCCCCAGACATGCGGCACGCAGCGCACGCCGAAGGTCTCCGCCATCGCGGCAATCTTCTTCGATTCCGTCAGTCCGCCGACGCCGCAGACGTCCGGCTGGATGATGTCGACGGCGCGGTCGGTGAGCACGTCGCGGAATCCCCAGCGGGTATGCCAGGTCTCGCCGCCGGCGACCGGGATTGGCTGACCTGCGCGGATTTCCCGATAACTTTCAAGGTCTTCCGGCACAACTGGTTCCTCGAACCAGTCGATATCGCATTCCTCCACCGCGTTGCCGACCCGGATCGCTTCGATCGCGTCATAGCCGTGGTTGGCGTCGATCATGAAACCGGTTTCCGGCCCGATGGCGTCGCGTACCGCCTCGCAGACAGCGATGTCTTCCTTCGGGTCGAAGCCGATCTTGATCTTCACAGCCGTGAAGCCCTCGGCGACATAGCCCGCCGTCTCCTCGGCGATGTACTCGATTCTGTCGCCGGAGGTGCGTCGGAAGGCGCCGGTGGCGTAGGCGCGGACCCGGTGGCGCCAGGCGCCGCCCATCAGGCGGTGAACAGGGGCGTCGAAATGCTTGCCGGCGATGTCCCACAGCGCCACGTCGATGCCACTGAGCGCGGTGATGATGGCGCCGCGCTGGCCCTGGTCGCGGAACTGGTTGTAGAGGGTGAGCCAGTGCTGCTCGATATCGAGCGGGTTCTTGCCGATCAGCAGGCCCCGCATCGAACGGATGATCGCCGCGTTGATATGCGGTGCGGCCAGCGCCTCGCCCCAGCCGACGAGGCCGTTGTCGCAGACGATCTCCACAAGGCAGGTGGTGCGGCTTGTGAAGCCGGAAAAGGCGGACTGGAACGGCTGGTCCAACTGGTGGTCGAGCACCCAGGGCCGTACCTCGACGATTTTCATGGAAGGCTCCGGTTCAGGAATATTTCGCGACCAGCGGTTCGAGCATTCGGTGCTCCTCGTCCGTCAGGTCGGTGAGGGGGGAGCGCACCGGCCCCGGATCGCGGCCGATCACCCGCAGGCCCGCCTTCACGATGGAGACGGCATAACCCTTCTTGCGGTCGCGAATCTTCGCATAGGGATAGAAGAAGCCGGTAAGTATCTCGGTCATGGTGTCCCGGTCGTTGGCGCGCAGCGCAGTGTAGAACCTTTCGGCCAGGACGGGCAGGAAATTGAAGATCGCCGAGGAATAGGTGGTGACCCCGGCGGCGTTGTAGGCCTCGGCGAACATCTCCGCCGTCGGCATGCCGCCGAGATAGACCAGCCGGTCGTCGAGCCGGGCGACGATTTCGCGCACGGTGGAGATGTCGCCGGAGCCGTCCTTGAAGCCGATCAGGTTCGGGCAATCGTCGGCGAGGCGGGCGAGGGTGTCGGCGCTGACGCAGGAATTGTCGCGGTTGTAGACGATGACCCCGATGCCGGTCGACTGGCAGACTGCCTTGATATGGGCGTAGAGACCTTCCTGCGGCACATGCATCAGGTAGTGCGGCAGCAGCAGGATGCCGTCGGCGCCGGCATCCTCGACCGCGCGGACCATCTCGCAGGCCATCGCGGTGCCGTAGCCACAGCCCGAGATGATCGGCACGCTGCCGGACACTGCCTTGGCGGCGCTCACCACCTCGACCACTTCCGCCTGGGTCAGCGAGAAGAACTCGCCAGTGCCGCCG
>JAVKCR010000499.1:0-7371 GCA_040222645.1 Rhodospirillales bacterium | reverse complement strand
GATCGCCACCGTGCGCCGCACCCAGGACCGCGCCACGCTGACCCCGATGGTGGTGTCCGGCACGCATTCGCTCGACATGTCGCTCTGGCTGATGGAGGGCAAGAAGCCGGTCTCCGTCTATGCCCGCTCGGTCGACAAGGTGCTCGGCAAGTGGGGCACCAAGGATTCCACCTTCGGCGTCTTCACCATGGATGACGGCACCATCTGGTCGATGAACATCTGCTGGGCGCTGCCCGAGGTCTGGCCCGGCGCGGTCTACGGCATCGAGATCGGCATCGTTGGCACCGAGGGGGTGATCGATATCGAGGACACCCACCGCGACCTCGTGCTGGCCAGCAACGTGGTGCAGGGCGGCGGCTACGTGCCGGACGGCTACAACCCGCCGCCGCGCCACGTGGATTTCCTCACCAGCTACCCGCCCGGCGACATCCATGACGGCCAGCTCTGGGGGCCCATGCGCGAGGAGACCAACGCCTGGTACCAGCGGCTCTATACCGGCCAGTCGACCCCGCACGCCACGGCAGCGGACGGCCATCGCAACCTGCTGCTCACCATGGCGATGGACGTCTCCGCCAAGCGCGGCGTGGCGGTCGACCTGCCGGCGGACCCGGACGAGCTGATGCGGGAGCTTCGACCCTGATGGCAATCCTGCCGGGTGTGACGGCGCGGGATCTCAGATCGGTCATGTGTCTCGACGATCTCGAGCCCTTGGGCCGCGCCTTCCTGCCGCGTATCCTGTGGGAATTCGTCGACACCGGCGTCGAGGGCAATCTCTCGCGCGAGGAGAACCGGCGTGCCTTCGAGGATGTCTGGTTCGTGCCCCGCGTGCTGAAAGACGTCCGGGAACGCCGGATTGACCGGGAACTGCACGGCACGACTTTTGACGCGCCCTTCGGCATCGCGCCGATGGGGGCCTGCGCCATGTTCGGCTTCGAGGCGGACCTGAATTTCGCCCGGGCCGCGAAGAAGGCCAACATCCCCTACATCATGAGCGGCTCTGCGCTGATCCCGATGGAGAAGATCATCGAGGCCAATCCGGATGTCGGCTTCCAAGCCTACGTGGAATCCTCCCGCGACGCCATCGAGGCGCTGGTCGGACGGGTGGAGCGTGCCGGGTTCAAGCATCTCGTGGTGACGGTCGACGTGCCGGTCGCCGGCAACCGGGGCAGCAACATGCGGGCCGGCTTCAACTACCCGATCAAGCCGAGCGCGGCCCTCGCCCTCGACGGGATCACCCATCCGCGCTGGCTCTGGAGCGTCTTCCTGAAGACGCTGCGCACCTCCGGCATTCCGCACCTGGAGAATCTCGGGGCCGGGCGCGGCATCCCGATGCTGTCCTTCAACGCACCGCCAAGGGTGAATGCCCGCGAGGGGCTGGACTGGGAAGACATCGCCTGGCTGCGCGACCGCTGGAAAGGCAGGCTCACGATCAAGGGCGTGCTCTCGGCGGACGATGCCGTACAGGCGGGCAAGACCGGCCTCGACGGCATCATCGTCTCGAACCATGGTGGCCGCCAGCTCGATGGCAGCATCTCGCCCCTGCAGGCGCTGCCGGCCATCGTGGCCGCGAAACCCGGCATCCCCATCATGTTCGACAGCGGCATCCGCCGCGGCACCGACGTGCTGAAGGCGCTGGCGCTGGGTGCCGATTTCGTCTTCCTCGGCCGCCCCTTCCTGCTCGCCGCCGCGATGTTCGGCGAACCGGGCGTGCTTCGGGCCGCCGAGATCCTGAAGTCGGAAATCTACCGCAACATGGCGATCCTCGGCCTCACGGACTACGAGGACCTGCCGTCCCGGGTGGTGACGGGGAGGGGGCTCTAGGAAACGGATTCGGGTTCCGGCGGAATCCAGCACCGGACCGAGCCGACCGTGGACATTGCGGATGCGGTCAACCTGCCGGGTCGTTGTCCGCGGATTGACCGGAACCGGGTAGCAATCACCGGGCGGTCGAACTGCACAACTGACGGCAAACCCGCCGTACAGTTCCCCGTTTTCACGACCGGGTTTCCAAACACTCGACTATTGCCGCCCGGCATGGCAGCAACGTGAAACATAAATGCCTGGGAGGTTGGCGATGAGTGGTTCCGGTTCGAACGGTGACGGCAAGAGACGGTCGTCGCACTGGTACGGGGGCACCAGCATGTCCTCTTTCATGCATCGCTCCTGGATCAAGAACCAGGGGCATCCGGATCACGAGTTCGACGGCCGTCCGGTCATCGGCATCTGCAACAGCTGGGCCGAGACCAATCCCTGCAACGGCCATCTCCGCGATCTCGCACAATATGTGAAGAACGGCATCCGCGAGGCCGGCGGCTTCCCGCTCGAGTTCCCCGCCATGAGCCTGGGCGAGACGACGCTCAGGCCGACCGCCATGCTGTTCCGCAACCTCGCCTCGATGGAGGTCGAGGAAAGCATCCGCGCCAACCCGATGGACGGGGTGGTGCTGCTGGTCGGCTGCGACAAGACCACGCCGGCACTGCTGATGGGGGCGGCGAGCTGCGACCTGCCGACCATCGCGGTGTCCGGCGGGCCGATGCTGAACGGCAAGTACCGGGGGACCGATATCGGTTCGGGCACCGCGGTCTGGCAATTCTCCGAGGCGGTGAAGGCCGGCGAGATGACGCTGCAGGACTTCATGGACGCGGAATCCGCGATGTCGCGCAGCCCCGGCTCCTGCATGACCATGGGGACCGCCTCCAGCATGGCCTCGATGGTGGAATCGCTCGGTATCGGCCTGCCGGAGAATGCCGCGCTTCCGGCCGTCGACGCGCGTCGTCGCCGGCTTGCCCACATGGCCGGCATGCGCATCGTCGACATGGTGCGCGAAGACCTCCGCATGTCGAAGATCCTGACCCGCGAGGCATTCGAGAACGCCATCCGTACCAACGGCGCGATCGGCGGATCGACCAATGCGGTGATCCATATGCTGGCCATCGCCGGGCGCGTCGGGGTCGAGCTCGACATCGACGATTGGGATCGCCTTGGCCGGGACGTGCCGACCATCGTCGACCTGATGCCGTCGGGCCGCTTCCTGATGGAGGATTTCTGCTATGCCGGCGGTCTGCCGGTGGTGCTGAAGACGCTCGGAGAACTTGGACTGCTCAACAGGGATGCGCCGACCGTCAACGGAAAGACGATCTGGGAGAACGTGGCGGACGCGGTGAACTACAACCCGGAAGTCATCCGCACGCCCGACAACGCGCTGATGCAGGATGGCGGCATCGCCGTGCTGAAGGGCAACCTTGCCCCCGACGGCGCCATCATCAAGCCGTCGGCGGCAACGCCCGACCTGATGCAGCATCGCGGCCGGGCCGTCGTCTTCACCAGCATCGAGGATTACAAGGTGCGCATCATCGACCCGGACCTCGATATCGACGAGAGCTGCGTGATGGTGCTGCAGGGCTGCGGACCGAAGGGCTATCCGGGCATGCCGGAAGTCGGCAACATGGGCCTGCCGCCGAAGATCCTGGCCCGCGGCATCAAGGACATGGTGCGGATTTCCGATGCGCGGATGAGCGGCACCGCCTATGGCACCGTCGTGCTGCACACCGCGCCGGAAGCCGCCGCCGGCGGCCCGCTCGGCGTGGTTCGCGACGGCGACATGATCGAGATCGATGTCGCCGCCCGGCGCATCCATCTCGATATCCCGGAGGCGGAACTGGCCGGCCGGCTTGCCGCCTTCGTATCGCCGCCGCCGCCGATGAGCGGGGGCTATTACAAGCTCTATTTCGACACCGTCATGCAGGCCGACAAGGGCGCCGACCTCGACTTCCTGGTGGGGTGCCGGGGTAGTGTCGTGACACGGGACTCGCACTGAGCGCGGCCGGAGGTATAGCGATGAACTTCTTTCTCGAAGCCGACGATCTCGCCGGCACCTTCGTCGGCCGGGTCTGGCGGCCGGACGTGTCAGGTCCCTCGGTCGTTACCCTGCGCGACGGCGAGGTGGTCGACATTACCTCCCGCGCGGCGCCGCTGGTGGCCGATATCTGCGAGATGGACGATCCAGCGGGTTATGTCCGCACCGCGCCTGGCGAGACACTTGGGACAGCGACGGAGCTCGCCGCCAACCGGCCGGGCAATTTCGCGAAGCCGCATTTCCTCGCGCCCTGCGACATGCAGGCGGTGAAGGCCTGCGGCGTCACCTTCGCGCGCTCCATGGTGGAGCGGGTGATCGAGGAGAAGGCGGCCGGCAACCCGCAGCGGGCCGAGGAAATCCGCGGCAAGGTGGGCGAGGCCATCGGCGGGTCGCTGCGCAACATCAAGGCGGGCTCCGAGGAGGCCGCGCGGGTCAAGCAGGCGCTGATCGCCGAGGGTCTGTGGAGCATGTATCTCGAGGTCGGCATCGGCCCGGATGCGGAAGTCTTCTCGAAGGCGCAGGTGCTGTCCTCGGTCGGGCCCGGCGCGGAAGTGGGCCTGCACCCGATTTCGACCTGGAACAACCCGGAGCCGGAAGTCGTGCTGACCGTCTCGCCGTCAGGCCGCATCGTCGGCGCCGCGCTCGGCAACGACGTCAATCTCCGCGACGTCGAGGGCCGCTCGGCGCTGCTGCTGTCGAAGGCCAAGGACAACAATGCGAGCTGCGCCATCGGGCCGATGATCCGGCTGTTCGATGCGGGCTTCGGCCTCGACGACGTGCGCCGCGCCGAACTCGACATGTCGGTCACCGGCGAGGACGGCTACCTGCTGAAGGGGCATTCCTCGATGAAGGAGATCAGCCGCGATCCGGAGGACCTCGTGCGCCAGGCGATGGGCCGCCACCACCAGTACCCTGACGGGCTGATGCTGTTCCTCGGCACCCTGTTCGCACCGACCGAGGACCGCGACAGGCCGGGCGAGGGGTTCACCCACAAGATGGGCGACGTGGTGCGGATATCGTCCCCCGGGCTCGGCACGCTGGAGAACACGGTGCGCCTATCAACGGAATGCATGGAATGGACCTTCGGCGCCCGCGCCCTGATGCGGAACCTGGCGGCACGCAACCTGGTCTGAGCGGCGTTCCGACCCGATCCCGAGATATCAAAACAGTTGCGGCCGGCAGAGGTTTCCACTCTGCCGGCCGCTTGTCGTTGGCCCTTCAGGCTCGTCTGGTCAGAAGTGTGACGTGATCAGGATGCTGGGCAGCCACAGCGCCAGCACCGGGAAGAACAGCACGATGATCAGCACGACCGTGTCCGAGATGCAGAACGGGAACGAACCGCGGATCACCGTGGTGACCGGTAGCTTGGTCACCCCCGATACCGCGAACAGGTTGAGCCCGACCGGCGGGATGACACCGCCGATCTCGATGCAGAGTGCCGTCAGGATGCCGAGATGCACCGGATCGACCCCGAGCGACAGCGCGACGGGGAAGTAGATCGGCACGGTCAGCACCAGGATCGCCACCCCGGTCAGCCACATGGACAAGAGCAGCAGGGTACCCATCAGCACCAGCAGGAACATGTCCCTGGTCAGGCCCAGCTCGCCGGCCCAGGCCGCGATTTCCTGCGGCCAGCCCATGTTGGCGAGGAAGAACTGGAAGATACCGACGCAGCCCAGCAGGAAGAACACGATCGAGGTCAGGTTCATGGTCCTGCGCGTGACTTCCAGCAGGTTCGCTCGGAATTCCCTGCCTTTGAAGATGACCCCGTAGGCCAGCGCGTAGAAGGCCGCGGCGGCGCCGGATTCGGTCGGTGTGAAGAGACCGCCATAGAGGCCGCCAAGAACCAGCACCGGCATCAGCAGCGCCGGCAGCGCTTCGATGAATGCCGACCCCACCTTGCGCAGTTCAAAGGTGCCCGCCGGCAGCTTGGCAAAGAAGATCGAGACGATGACGATGATCACCGCGTCCGAAATGGCCAGCATGATGCCCGGGACGACGCCGGCGAAGAACAGGTCGACGATCGAGATCTCGGTGATCACGCCGAACAGGATCAGGGTGATCGAGGGTGGAATGAGAAGTGCGATGCCGCCGGCCGATGCAATGACCCCCGCCGCCATCCATTTTGGATAACCGCGTTTGACCATCTCCGGGTAGGCGATGACGCTCATCGCTGCCGCCATGGCGGTGGAGGAGCCGGAGATCGCCCCGAACAGGACCGCCGCGATCAGGGTGGCGTAGGCGAAACCGCCCGGAACCCAGCCGATCAGGGCGTCGGCGAAGCTGAACAGGCCTTTCACCAGCCCGGTCTTTTCCATCAGGAATCCGGCGAAGATGAAGAACGGGATGGCGATCAGCGTGTACTTGCTGAGGAAGATGAAGAAGGCTTCGAACAGGGTGCTGAAGGACAGGAAATCATCCAGCAGCACCATGACGGCTGTCGAACCGGCCAGCGAAACCCCGATCGGAACCGCTATGAAGATGAAGAAAAACAGGTAGGAGACGAGAGCGAGCATGTCGGCTATCCGGAAATAAGGGTTTCAGACCGATCAGATGTCGGTGGTCAGTTCCATGTCGTCGGTCAGGTAGTTACCGCGAGAGAAACTGATGATGTCCTCGATGGTCTGCAGGAACGCGACGAGCGCTGTCAGTCCGAAACCGATCATCAGGATCAGGTAGAACGGCCAGAGCGGAATGATCAGGCTGTAGGTGCTGAGATCGCGATTGAAGGCATAGGTCACGCTCGGCCATCCTGTCACGGCGATCGAGGCACAAAAGATGCAGACGATTGCGGAGACGAGGATCTTCGAGAACCCGACGGCCTTGAGATGTCCCCGGCTATGCAGCAACTGCATGAAAACGTTCATCACCAGGTGACTGCGCTTGGTCTGGGTCACGCAGAAGAACAACGCAACTGCGGACACCATGCCGACGATGATGAAGTCCTGCCCCCATTCGAAGACAACGCTGAAGATGTAGCGACGGACAATCTCAAGAAGGGCGAAAAGGGTCATGACAATCAGCATCACCGCCGACAGCGTACCCAGCACGTAGTAGATCTTGTTCTGAAAGCTCTTGGACAATGCAAGAAATTTGTCCATGTCTGCCCCCCAAGTGACACGGTTGAAAAAACATCCGGGAGCCGACTCCCTCTAAGACGGCTCCCGGACACTAAAGCACCTCAGCTTATTTGCGCGAGGTCACGCCAACGAGTTCGTGACCCTTGACGTAGCGCGCGAAGTACGGCGCGAACTTCGAGCAGTCGGTCTTTTCCAGATCGCTGGAACCCGGCGGGTTGGCTTTCACCAGCTCCTTGGCTTCCTTGGAGAACTGGTCCACCAGCTTGGCGCCCTCCGCGTCGACCTTGGTCTTGATCCACTCGTTGGTGGCGCCACCTTCAGCTTCCTGGATGACCGCGGACTCTTCCTGGTTCATGACATAGATGCCGGGGGCGTTCTTGTCCGTCACCTCGAACTTTTCGAGCGTGCGCTTGTCATTGCAGAAGTTGATCTGGC
>JAVKCR010000498.1:0-2285 GCA_040222645.1 Rhodospirillales bacterium | reverse complement strand
ACTACGGTGAACGGATTTGCAAGTCCTGCAAGGAAACCGCCGCATGGCGCGAGGGTGGCTGGGCCGCCTGATCGTTCCTATGCGCGGCCCGCAGGGTTCGCCAGGACGTAAACGAAAACCCGCCGATCAGGCGGGTTTTCGCGTTCATGAATACAGTCAATGAGCGAGCGACGGAAAATCGGCGGCATCGGCCTGCCGCGTTCGGTGAGCGGTCGCCGAACGCTCGGACTGGCGCTTTGTGCCGGCGGGGTTCTCGGCTTCCTGCCGGTGGTCGGGTTCTGGATGCTGCCGCTCGGGCTCGCCGTACTGTCGGTGGATTCTTCGCGCCTTCGCCACCGCCGCCGTCGGCTCGCAATCTGGTGGGAAAGGCGGCGACGAAGGAAAATTTCGACGCAGAAGTGAAGCGCTTCACAGCCAATGCCATGTCGTGCTGTAATCCTGCCGGCATGAACAGAACGCATGACAGACGATATCTGTGCTCCGGCACCTTCTTCGCGGCTCTTCTCGCCGTTTTTCCGGCAGCGGGCGCAATTGCGGCGGAGCAGGCCGGCGTGTCAGCCGCCGTTCGCGGCGAGGTCCAGCTGACGCGATTGCCTGAAGCGGTCGGGCGCCAGATTGGAAGCGGCGAGCCAATCTACCTGACGGATCTCATCCGCTCAGGGCCGGGATCGGGCATGCAGATCCTGCTTCTCGACGAGACGATCTTCACCATCGGCCCGTCCAGCGAACTGACCATCGACGAGTTCGTCTACGACCCGGACACGGACAGCGGCCGGGTGACGGCGACCGTGGCCAAGGGCGTTTTCCGCTTCGTCACCGGCAAGGTTGCCGCGAACCGGCCGCAAGACATGAAGGTCAAGACGCCGTTCGGCACCATCGGGATTCGCGGCACCATCGTTGCCGGAGAGGTAACTGATACCGGTGCCGATGTGATCCTGCTCGGTCCGGGCGGGGAGACGAACACCGCCGAGCGCATCGGCCGTATCGAGGTCAGTAACGGGCGAGGGACGGTGACCGTCACGCGCCCGGGCTTCGGAACCTCGCTTGGCAGTGCAGGTACGGAAGCGCCGAGCGCACCGGTCCAGGTGCCCCCGGAACGGATTTCAGCGCTGACAAATGCCATCTCGCGGCCGGCGGCCCAGCCGGCCACAGATCAGGCGTCGAACGGGTCTTCGGGTGGCAACCAGCAGCAGGGGCAGCAGCAGGGGCAGCAGCAGGACGGAGAAGGAGAGGGCCAGTCCAGTCAGCAAGGTCAGCCGGTGCAGCAGAATCCGCCTCAGTCCGGCACAACTGCCACGGCGTCAACGGCGCCACGCACCGGGCCGGCCCCGTCCACGGCGGGCCCCGGTCCCGGCGGCGGAATTTCCGCGGGGGGCGGCTTTGCCGGCCAGGCGCAAGCATCTGGAATCGTCGGTCTGTCGACCCTGCAGGGCGCCCAGACCAGCCTGAACAGCCAGAACGCCGCCACACAGCAGATAGTGCAGCAGATTCATGTCGCCGACGGCGTGTCGTCGCTGGCAGACCTCAACACCATCGCGTCCGGACGTTTCCACTACGACCAGGTCGTGCCGCTGACCTCCGGCGGGAGTTACCGAATCATCGCCGAGATCGATTTCGGGGAACGCCGGGCGGGAGGGGGAACGTCACGGGTGGTGATCAATTCACTCTATGCGGATATCGGGAATGTCACCCGTTCTCTCGATGCCGAGAGCTTCGACGATGTGCCGGGCGGGCTTGCGAATTTCGGACATGATGGCAATGGGCCGGATATGGTCGATTGCGCATCGGGAGTGAATGCGTGCACGCTCGACCTGAAGGCTTCGCTGCTCAATGTTGGCGGTGCGGTTGCGGCCCAGCTCAAACACAGCCTCAGCATTTCGGACACGTCCGCCCCGACCCAGACCGATTCAGGCAGCGGTTCCGCACCCCGGAAGCCGGGGGGCGCCAACTGATCCTGCGCCGAGTCGCGACTCGGTTGCAGCCGACTTTTGGCCACTCTATAGCTACAGCCCGGAAAGGCCGGCAGGCCTGTCCTGCTATCACGGGGGAAAGCTATGGCGGGCCGGGCAAGCCGGTGCATATCGGGGCTTGCGGCATGCCTGTTGGCCATGCCGGGGCTCGTCATGCCGTGTCTTGTATCCCCAGCGTCCGCCCAGACAGTTGATGAACCGGAAATTCCCGACAGCGAGGACGAGGAAGAGCGCCGGCGCCGGGACAAGGCGGCGGATGACGCCCGCGACGCCTTCCGGGACGAAGGCGTCACCTATCGGGATATCCTTAGGGAC
>JAVKCR010000497.1:0-11359 GCA_040222645.1 Rhodospirillales bacterium | reverse complement strand
ACTCAGTTCTTCTTCGATCCGGAAGTTTTCCTGCGCTTTCGCGACCGGGCGGCGGCGGCCGGCATCGACATCCCGATCACGCCGGGTATCCTGCCGGTGACCAATTTCGCGCGTCTCAAGACCTTCGCCGCGGCCTGCGGCGCGGCCGTGCCCGACTGGGTGCATCACCTGTTCGAGGGCATCGACGACGATGCCGAGACGCGACGGCTGGTCGCCGCCTCGCTGGCGGCCCAGACCTGCCAGCTGCTGATGGCCAACGGCGTCTACGAGTTCCATTTCTATACCCTGAACCGGGCGGAACTCGCCTACGCCATCTGTCACATGCTCGGCGTCAGGCCGGCAGCGAACAAACAGGAAGCGGGAGCCGCCTGATGGGTTTTACCAATGAAAAGGCCGCGGCGCTCGACGCTGCCGCGGCGACGCGCATCCTGATGCTGGACGGGGCAATGGGCACCATGATCCAGCAGCTCAAGCTGTCCGAGGAGGATTTCCGGGGCGAGCGGTTCAAGGACCATCGCATCGATCTGCGCGGCAACAACGACCTGCTCAATCTCACCCGCCCCGACGCGATCGAGGGCATACACCGGGCCTACCTGGAAGCCGGCTCCGACATCGTCGAGACCAACACCTTCAACGCCAACCGCCTGTCGCAGGCCGATTACGCGCTCGAGAACCTGGCCTACGAACTCAACATCGAAGGCGCGCGCATTGCCCGCCGGGCGGCGGACGAAGTCGAGGCGGCCGACGGAAGACCCCGGTTTGTCGCCGGCACCTTCGGGCCCACCAACCGGACGGCATCGGTGTCGCCCAAGGTCGAGGACCCGGGATATCGCAACACCTCCTTCGACGAGCTGGTGCAGGTCTATGCCGAGGCGGCCGATGGCCTGATCGAGGGCGGTTCCGACCTCCTGCTGGTCGAGACGATCTTCGACACCCTGAACGCCAAGGCGGCCCTGTTCGCCATCGAGGAGACCTTCGAGCGCCGCGGCGAACGCCTGCCGGTGATCATCTCGGTGACCGTTACCGACATGTCGGGACGCAATCTCTCGGGCCAGACGGTCGGTGCATTCTGGAATTCGGTCCGCCATGTGCGGCCCTTCGCGATCGGGCTCAATTGCGCCTTCGGGGCGGCCGAACTGCGCGCCCATGTGGCCGAGCTTTCCCGCATCGCCGACACCCGCGTCAGCGCCTATCCGAATGCCGGCCTGCCGAACGAGCTCGGCGAGTATGACGAGCGCCCGCGAACGACGGCCGAGCATCTCGGCGAGTGGGCGAAGTCGGGCCTGGTGAACATCGTCGGCGGCTGCTGCGGCACCACGCCCGACCATATCCGCGCGATCGCCGAGGCGGTCGGCCCCTTCAGGCCACGGAGCCTGCCGACGATTGCGCCGCGGCTGCGGCTATCCGGCCTCGAGCCGTTCGAGGTGGTGGCATGATCGGCAATTTCGTCAATGTCGGCGAACGCACCAACGTCACCGGCTCCGCGCGTTTCCGCAAACTCATCCTGAACGGCGATTACGAGGCGGCCGTCGAGGTCGCCCGCCAGCAGGTCGAGAACGGCGCCCAGATCATCGACGTCAACATGGATGACGGCATGCTGGACGCGGAAGCGGCGATGCAGCGCTTCCTCAACCTGATCGCCTCGGAACCGGATATCAGCCGGGTGCCGGTGATGGTCGATTCCTCGAAATGGACGGTGATCGAGACCGGCCTGAAATGCCTTCAGGGCAAGGGTGTGGTCAATTCGATCAGCATGAAGGAAGGCGTCGATGCCTTCATCGCGCAGGCGAAGCTGGTGCGCCGCTACGGCGCCGCCGTCGTCGTGATGGCCTTCGACGAACAGGGCCAGGCGGACACCATCGAGCGCAAGGTGGAGATCTGCCGGCGCGCCTATGGCATCCTGGTCGACGAGGTCGGATTCCCGCCGGAAGTCATCATCTTCGATCCCAACATCTTCGCCGTCGCGACGGGGATCGAGGAGCATAACAGCTACGCCCTCGACTTCATCGAGGCGACCCGCATCATCCGCCGGGAACTGCCCGGCGTGCATGTGTCGGGCGGGCTCTCGAACGTCTCCTTCTCGTTCCGCGGCAACGATGCGGTGCGCGAGGCGATGCATTCGGTGTTCCTCTACCACGCCATTCCGGCCGGCATGGACATGGGCATCGTCAATGCCGGCCAGCTCGCGGTCTACGAGGATATCCCGAAGGACCTCCGCGACGCGGTCGAGGATGTCATCCTCAACCGCCATCCGGATGCGACCGAACGGCTGGTCGAGCTTGCGGAGACCTATCGCGGCGCCGGCAAGAAGGCGGAAGTCGACATCGCCTGGCGCGAGGCCCCGGTGCTCCAGCGCCTGACCCACGCGCTGGTTCACGGCATCGGCCAGTTCGTCGAGGAGGACGTGGAGGAGGCCCGCCAGGCGGCGACGCGACCGCTCGACGTCATCGAGGGGCCGCTGATGGACGGCATGAACGTGGTCGGCGACCTGTTCGGGTCCGGCAAGATGTTCCTGCCGCAGGTGGTGAAGAGCGCCCGCGTCATGAAGCAGGCGGTGGCCTACCTGCTGCCCTATATCGAGGCCGAGAGCGAGGGACAGGTGCGCCAGTCCGCCGGCAAGATCATCATGGCGACGGTGAAGGGCGACGTGCACGA
This sequence comes from Rhodospirillales bacterium, assembly GCA_040222645.1. Taxonomy (GTDB): domain Bacteria; phylum Pseudomonadota; class Alphaproteobacteria; order Rhodospirillales; family HT1-32; genus HT1-32. The sequence goes on along the minus strand of JAVKCR010000497.1, from coordinate 8,704 downwards.
CATCGGCAAGAACATCGTCGGCGTGGTGCTGCAATGTAACAATTTCGAGGTCGTCGATCTCGGCGTCATGGTGCCCTGCCAGAAGATCCTGGAGACCGCCATCGCCGAGAAGGCCGACATCATCGGGCTTTCCGGCCTGATCACCCCGAGTCTCGACGAGATGTGCGTCGTCGCCTCCGAGATGCAGCGCGCCGGGCTCGACCTGCCGCTGATGATCGGCGGCGCGACGACGTCCAAGGTGCATACCGCGGTCAAGATCGACCACAATTACGACAACCCCGTGATCTACGTCCCCGATGCCTCGCGCGCCGTCGGGGTGGCGAGCCGCCTGCTCGGCGCGCGTGCCGCCATCGCCGGCGAGGTCGCGGAGGAATACCAGCGCATCCGCGAGAACTACGAGAACCAGTCTGCGCGCAAGGACCGGGTCTCGCTCGCCGACGCGCGGGCCAACGCCTTCCGGCCGGACTGGTCCGGATACGAGCCGCCGAAACCGGAATTCACCGGCATCCGGGTCCTGAAGGATTACGAGAAGCGCCGGCTGGTCGAACGCTTCGACTGGCGCCCGTTCTTCGGCGCCTGGGAACTGAAGGGCCGTTATCCGGACATTCTCGAGGATCCGGTGAAGGGGGCGGCCGCCCGCGACCTCAAGCGCGATGCCGACGCCATTCTCGAACGCATGATCCAGGACCCGCGGATCGCGCCCTCGGCCGTCTTCGGCTTCTGGCGGGCCGCGGCGGAGGGCGACGATATCGTGCTGCTGGCGGACGGCGGCGGAGAACTTGTCCGCCTGCCGATGCTGCGCCAGCAGATGGCGCGCCGCGACGGCGGCCGGGCGAACTACAGCCTCGCCGATTTCATCGCGCCGCGTGACGGCGGTCCGGCGGACTGGATCGGCGCCTTCACGGTCACCGCGGGCGAGGGCATCGAGCAGATGGCGGTCGAGTTCGAGGCCGCCGGCGACGATTACAGCTCGATCATGGTCAAGGCGCTGGGCGACCGTTTTGCCGAAGCTCTCGCCGAGGATCTGCATGCGCGCGTGCGCAAGGAATTCTGGGGCTATGCCCCGGACGAAACGCTCGGCAATGACGAGCTGATCGAGGAAGCCTATCGCGGCATCCGCCCGGCGCCCGGATATCCGGCCTGTCCCGATCACACGCTGAAGCGGACCCTGTTCCGGTTGCTCGAAACCGAGCAGTCGATCGGTGCCCGCCTGACCGAAAGCTGCGCGATGACCCCTGCCTCGACGGTCTCCGGCCTGTATTTCAGTCACCCGGAAAGCCGCTATTTCGGTATCGGCGGCATCGAGCGCGACCAGGTCGAGGACTACGCCGTTCGTGCCGGCATGGAGGTGGCGGAGGCCGAGCGCTGGCTCGCCCCGTCGCTGAATTACGACCCGTCGAAAGACCGGGAAGCAGCATGACCCGATGATAGGATTTCTCGACTGATCCGACCCCGACGAACCGGGACTGCCGGTTTGCCTTCGATGGCGCGCAGCCCTATGGTCTAGGCGGGTAGACTAGGCGCCAAATCGGTAGGGTAATGTCGCGCGACATCAGCGAATTGTCAGCCATGGGCTTCGACGAGGTTTCCGTTCTGCTTGCGGAACCGTCCGACCCCGTCCGCTCGATGATCCGATCGGCGCTGCAGGATATCGGCATCCGCAACATCCGCCTCTCCAGGGACTGCAAGGATTTCGGCAAGCTGTGGGTTGAAGCGGTTCCCGACCTGGCGATCGTCGACGTCGATCTCCCGGAAGGCGACATCACCAACCTGATCAACCAGGTCCGTCACAACTGGATCGGGACCAACCCGTTCGTGCCGGTGATCTGCACGACCTGGGAGGCGAACCGGGATGCCGTGCGCAAGGTCATAGAATCCGGCGCCGACGAACTGCTCGCAAAGCCGATCTCGGTGCAGCAGCTGGCGGAACGCATTCGTATCCTGATCCGCGCCCGCAAGCCGTTCGTGGTGACATCCGACTATATCGGCCCGGACCGCCGGAAGGCGGAAGACCGCGACGCCAAGGTCCCGCTCACCGAGGTACCGAACGTCCTCGCCGCCAAGGCGACCGGCAGCGAGGACCTGTCGGAAATCCAGCGCAGGATCGACGATGCGGTGAAGGTCATCAACGAGCACAAGATGGAACGTCTGTCGTTCCGCGGCGCCATGCAGGTCAAGTTGATCACCGAGGCCTATGCCAAGGGGCAGATCGACGAGGAGATCGAGGAGAACCTGACCGATCTGCTCAATGCGTCGCGCGACCTCAGCCGACGCATGGAAGGTACCGAATTCGAGCATATCTCGGACCTTGCCCAGACCCTCGTCCGCGTGGCAACCTCGGTGCTCAACAACTGGCGGGACCCGCCGTCGAAGGACCTGAAGCTGCTGTCGCCCGTCTCCCAGGCGATCCAGACGGCATTCCATCCGGACCGGCAGAAGGCCGCCCTTGCCGCCGACATCTCGTCGGCGATCGACGTCTACAAGTCGAAGGTCAAGGCCCGCTAGGATTCTGGCACGGTGCAACCGCCCGGTCCGCACCACGATTACAGGAGTAACGAATGACCACGATGGAAGAGCTGTATCCGCTGCCGTTCCCGGTGTCGGAATTCCGCGCGCGGTGCGATGCGGTGCGCGAACGGATGCAGGCGGAAGGCGTTGATGTGCTGCTGCTCACCTCGCCGGAGAACATCTACTATCTCTCCGGCTACCACTCGCTCGGCTACTTCACCTTCCAGATGATGTTCCTCCCGGTCGACCGCGACCCGTTCATCCTGACCCGCTACCTGAACACGGACACCGTCCGCATCATGGCCTGGTTCGACGATGTCGAGGGCTACCAGGATACCGAGAACGTGTTCGACGCCACCTGGCGCTGCCTCGAGAAATACGGTCTCCAGAATTCCCGGATCGGCAGCCAGGACGATGCCTGGTTCTTCTCCGTGAAGCAGTACCGCGACCTCGTCGCCCGTCTCGGGCGCGCGCCGCAGGATTGTTCCGGCATCGTCGAGCAGGTCCGGATGGTCAAGTCGGAGAACGAGATCGCCTATATCAGGAAGGCCGGTGAATGCTGCGCCGCCTCGATGGACGCCGCGATGGACGCGATCCGTCCCGGCGCCACCGACAACGATGTCTCTGCGGCCGGCCATTTCGGGCTGCACAAGGCCGGCAGCGAATATCTCGGCCATTCCGCCCAGTTCGTCACCGGGATCGCCGCCGGCACCGCCTTCGAATGCGCCAAGCGCCGGCCGATCCTGGCGAACGACGTCTTCTATATCGAGGCCGGCGGCACCTATGAGCGCTACAACGCGATGCTGTCGCGCACCGCGATCATCGGCAAGCCCGACAGCCGCTGGGTCGACATGGCGCTCGCTTCGCGCGATTCGCTGAACGCCGGCATCGCTGCCATCAAGCCGGGGGCGACCTCCGGCGAGGTCGACAAGGCGGCCCGCGACGTGATCGAGAAGGCGGGTTTCGCCGAAGGGTTCCGCCATCGTACCGGCTACGCCATCGGTATCGGTTTCCCGCCGGACTGGGGCGAAGGCCGCATCGCGTCCCTGCGCGAGGGCGATCCGCTGGTGCTCGAACCGAACATGGTCTTCCACCTGATTCCGGACATCAAGTATCCGGGCGAGGGCGGGGTCGTCTATTCGGAATGCGTCCGCGTGACCGAGACCGGCTGCGAGGTGCTGACCCCCTACAGCCAGGACCTGGTCTACCGCTGAGCGGCGCGCCGGTAGAGCGGCGTGAGGATCGCGGGCAGCATGTAGATCGGCAGCTGCCCGATGGCGAAATAGAGCGCCGATTCGGGCGCGGCGCTGGTTCCCAGCACCGAGAGCAGCAGCCCCATGTTGCGGCTGCCGGACGGCAGCGCCATGGAAACCGCGCCGCGCCAGCCGAGCCAGCAGAACGCGGCGACGCCGGCGATCTGCAGAAAGATGTTGGCCGCAAACGATATGGCGACCGTGGTCAGCACGAATCCCGGATCGGCGAAGGCGGCGTCCGTGACGCCGTCCATGATGGCGATGCCGAAAGTCAGCATCAGCACGACGGTGACGCCGTCGAGGGTGGTGCCGTGGCGCATCAGCCCGTCGGCGCCAAGCCATTTCCGCAGCACCAGCGAGACGGCAACCGCGCCGCCGACCATGAGCGCGAGGCGGCCTGACAGCTCGGCGAGCGACATCTCGATCGGCAGGCCGAGCAGTTCGAGCGACACCGGCGGCAGGGTGAGCGGCACCACGAGCGTCGCCGTCAGCGTGCCGAGCAGCACCAGCGCCGCGTCGAGCTTCACCAGCTGGGCGATCGCGATGGAGGAGGTGACCGGCGGCGCCGCGGCCATCAGCACCAGCGCGGTGGTGAAGGCCGGCGGCACGTCCAGCAGCCGGCAGATGCCCCACATCAGCACCGCCGAGCCCGCGGTCAGCCAGAACAGCACCAGCAGGCTGAGATGCAGCCGCCTTCCGTGACGCAGTACCAGCGACCAGTCGATCCGCACCATGGCGACGGCAAGCAGCATCGCCACCGACGGCGCCAGCAGCGGTTTCAGCAGGGTGGCAAGCGGCGGGAAGATCAGCCCGAGAAAGACGCCGGCCGCGAGGAACCGGGCAGCATGCGCCCCCATGAAGGTCAGAATCCTGACGATATCGGCATCTCCTTCCGACGTTCCGGTTCGCCATCTTTGTCCTGTGCCGCGGCGTCCCGGCTTGCTAGGTTCCGGCCATGACAGAACATGAACCTTTCGACCGGCACCGCGAGAAGGTGCAACCCGCGTGGATCGATTACAACGGTCATATGAACGTTGCCTATTACGTTCTGGCCTTCGACCATGCCACCGACACGTTCTTCGAGCATATCGGCTTCGGCGATTCCTACAGGCAGGCCGAGAACTGCTCGATTTTCGTCTCCGAGACGCATGTGAACTACTTCCGGGAAGTGCATGAGGGCGACCCGCTGCGGATCACCTCTCAGGTGCTCGACCTCGACGAAAAGCGGGTTCACCTGTATCATCGGATGTATCATGAATCGGATGGTTATCTGGCGGCTTCGACCGAGCTGGTCGTCGTGCATGTCGATCTCGGACTACGCCGCTCTTCCCCTTGGCGCGGCGAACTGGCCGATGGGCTGGAGAATTTCCTGGCAATGCATGCCGGTCTCGACTGGCCGGAGCGCGCCGGGAAAAAGATGGGGATCAGACGGGGATAGCTTTCCGGTGAATTGACGAAAAGGCGCTTGGCCTGCCGAGAACTTTTCGTAATCTATGGTATGGTCCGGGGGGTCCGTAAAATTCGGAGGCGATTAGGCGGTGGAGTTTTCCGACAGTCTGGAACAGGCGGAAGAATATTCCGCGGCCGCGATGTCGATGCTGGAGAAGTACCGGATTCCGAAAACCCCGGCGAACTTCATCGTCTGGTATTGCTACGTCTCGGAAAAGTTTCCCGATCTCAAGCGCACCATCGACGTCCTGATCTCCAACGAGCGGGAGTTCAATGTCCGCGTCAATGACGAGCTTCACACAAAGTACTTCTCGTTCCAGAAGGAATCCGACCGCCTGAACACGGCGGCGAAGAAGTTCGAGGACATGATGGCCCAGATCGCCGGCCATATGGGCGAGAGCACGGAAGGCGCCGAACGCTATGGCGAGGCGCTGCAGAACTTTACCGGCGGCCTGCAGGCCGGAAGTTCCGACATGAAGAACCTGGTTTCCGAAATTCTAAAGGAAACCAAGGCGATGAAGGAAACCAACGACAAGCTGGAAACCGAGCTCACCCAGTCGAGCGAGGAGATCAAGCAGCTCAAGGCCGACCTGATCAACATGCGCAAGGAGGCGATGACCGACGCCCTGACCGGCATCGCCAATCGCAAGCTGTTCGATTCGGCGCTGCGCGAGGAAGTGGGATCGGCCATGGAGAATGGCCACGATCTCTGCCTCCTGATGACCGACATCGACTTCTTCAAGAAATTCAACGACACCCACGGCCACCAGATGGGCGACCAGGTGCTGAAACTCGTCGCGCGCACCATGACCGAATGCGTCAAGGGGCAGGACACGCCGGCGCGCTACGGCGGCGAGGAATTCGGCATCATCCTGCCGAAGACCAATCTCAAGCAGGCGATCCATGTCGGCAACGGGCTGCGCGAGCGGCTGGCTTCCAAGAAGATGGTCAACCGCAAGAGCGGCCAGGACCTCGGCACCATCACGCTCTCCCTCGGAGCGGCGAAATACCGCTTCGGCGAGCCGATCAACCAGTGGGTCCATCGCGCCGACGAGGCGCTCTATCTCGCCAAACGTAGCGGCCGCAACCAGGTGAAGTCCGAGACCGACCTGGATGACGGCGCCATCGATCTCCAGGAATCGGCCTGATTCCTGCTAAGCAATTCTTCATCCGGTGAACGGTAGAAGGGTGTAACCACACACCGTCGCAGGAGCCGACGTTGGGCTGGAAGCCTGGCAATTCTCTCGTCCTCATCCGGCGTTTCTTCCGGAACGAACAGCTCGTCATGGCCGCCCTGGCGCTTGTCGTCGGCGGTGCCGCCGGCGCGGGTACCGTGGTGCTGCGCGAATCGATCGGCTACGTCCAGTTCCTGTTCCTCGGCTTTTCGGAAGAGCAGGTGGTCAGCCTCTCCGCCGAACAGCCCTGGTGGCGCATCCTCATCGCGCCGGCCCTCGGCGGCCTCGCCGTCGGCCTGTTCCTGAAATACTTCATGCCGGGCGGCAAGCCGCAATCGGTCACCCATGTGGTCGAGGCAGCCGCCCTCAAGGACGGCGAGATGCAACCCCGTGCCGGGTTCGCGGCCTTCGTCGCCAGCGTCATCTCCATCGGGTCGGGCGCCTCGGTCGGGCGTGAAGGTCCGGCCGTCCATCTCGGGGCGACGCTCGCCTCGCTGGTCTCGACCCGGCTCGGCCTGCGCCGTTCCAGCATGCGCACGCTGCTCGGCTGCGGTGTCGCCTCGGCGGTTGCCGCGAGCTTCAACGCGCCGCTGGCCGGCGCCCTGTTCGCGCATGAGGTGATCGTCGGACATTACGCGCTGCGCGCTTTCGCCCCGGTGGTCATTGCCAGCGTCACCGGCACGCTGATCACCCGCAGCTGGTACGGCGATTTCCCGGCCTTCATCCTGCCGGTCTACGATATCCGGTCGTTCTGGGAAATCCCCGCTTTCGCCATTCTCGGCATCTGTTCGGCGGTGCTCGCCATCGCCTTCATGCGCTCCGTGGTGCTGGTCGAGGATGTCGCCGGCCGGACAAAGGCGCCGGCATGGCTGCGCCCGGCGGTCGGCGGGCTGATGGTCGGGCTGATCGCGCTCTGGCTGCCGCATGTCATGGGCGTCGGCTACGAGGCGACCGACCTGGCGCTGAACGAGAAGATCGGATTCTGGCTGCTGGTGGCCATCCTGATCGCCAAGACGGCGGCGACGGCGATCAGCCTCGGTTGCGGTTTCGGCGGCGGCGTTTTCTCGCCGGCGCTGGTGATGGGGGCGATGCTCGGCGGCGCCTTCGGCATCGTCGCGACCGGCTTCTTCCCGCACCTCTCTTCCGGGCACGGCGCCTATACGCTGGTCGGCATGGGGGCGACGGCAAGCGCCGTGCTCGGCGCGCCGATCTCGACCACGCTGATCATCTTCGAGATGACCGGCGACTATTCGATAACCATCGCCGTGCTGGTGGGCTCGGTCATCGCCTCGGTGGTGACCGACCAGTTCCACGGCCGTTCCTTCTTCGAGATGATGCTGGTGCGCCGCGGCGTCAGTATCGAGGGCAGCCGGGAACGGCGGCTTGTGCGCTCCACCCATGTCCGCGACATCATGAAATCGGATTTCGTGACCGTGCATACCTCGGCCGATATCGAACAGGTCCGCGGCCTGCTTTGCGTGGCACCACATGGCGAGATATTCGTCATCGACGACGATGAGCGGCTGTTCGGCACCATCATGCTGTCCGACCTGCAGGAGGTGGCGTTCGACCATTCCATCGACGGTATCGTCAATGCCGGCGATGTCGCGCGCCAGCACCCGCCCTCGCTGCTGGCCGACGACGACATCGAGGCGGCGCTGAAGAAGATGGAGGATACCGGCGAGGAGCATCTGCCGGTGATCGCCGATGCCGACAGCCAGGAGATCGTCGGCTTCGTCCACGAGCTCGACGTGCTGACCTCCTGGAACAACGCGCTGCGGCGGCTCCGCGCCGAGGACCGGGGCCGGGCGTGATTGCCCGCCCTTACCACCACCCTCGCCCCCGGTTCGCGAGGGCGAGGGGGTGAGAGCGCAGTGAAAAGCCGTTCTTTCAGGGGCGGTTTTCTCCTCAAGGCTTTCGCCACTCCCGGTCTGCCGTGCTATAGACTCGGGCAAGATGAATGATCCCTTTGCCCTTTCCGATCTCGACGATGCGCCGCCGGCCGGCGCACCGGCCCGGACGCTCGACCCCGCCGATCTCGACGGCCTCAATCCCCAACAGCGCGAATCGGTGGTCACGACCGACGGCGGCGTGCTGGTGCTGGCCGGCGCGGGTACCGGCAAGACCCGGGTTCTGACCACCCGCTTCGTGCATCTGATCGGTACCGGCCAGGCGCGGTCCGGCGAGATCCTCGCGGTGACCTTCACCAACAAGGCAGCGCGCGAGATGAAGGACCGCATCGCCGCCATGCTCGGCCGGCCGATCGAGGGCCTCTGGCTCGGCACCTTCCATTCGCTGTCGGTCCGCATCCTGCGCCGC
>JAVKCR010000496.1:0-13388 GCA_040222645.1 Rhodospirillales bacterium | reverse complement strand
GCCAGAAGCTGGTGATGCGGGTCGACGGCAACGTGCTGGTCGGGGACGTGATGGCGCCGCTTTCCTTCCCGGTCGTCATCGAACAGGGCGCGACAGGCAAGGCCGATGGCTGATTTCAACGCCGAACTGCTCGACCATTACCAGCGGGAACTGAGCTATCTCCGCCATTCCGGCGCGGCCTTCGCACGCCGGTATCCGAAGGTGGCGAGCCGCCTGCAGCTGAGCGGCGACGAGAGCCCGGATCCGCATGTCGAGCGCCTGCTGGAAAGCTTCGCCTTCCTGACCGCGCGCCTGCAGCAGAATGTCGAGAACGATTTCCCGGAAATCACCACCGCCCTGCTCGGGGTGCTGTTCCCGCAATTCACCACCCCGATCCCGGCGATGACGGTGGCGAAGTTCGAGGTCGATCCGGCCAAGGCCAAGATCACCTCCGGCCACCCGATCCCGCGCGGCACCCAGCTCTTCGCGGAGACGGGACAAGGCATCGTCTGCCGATTCCAGACCGGCTACCCGGTAGACCTCTGGCCGGTGAAGGTGGCGGAGACGGTGTTCGAGCCGACCGACCGCTATGATTTTCTCGATGACGCGCCGGACATCGCGACCGTGCTCCGGCTGCGCATCGAGACGCTGGGTGATCCGCTGTCCGATCTCGAGATGGGCCGCCTGCGCTTCTATCTCAACGGCGTGCCGACCACGACCAGCGACATTTACGAGCTCCTGTTCGCGCATCTGCGGCGGGTGGCCATCCTGGTCGATGACGAGAAGCGGCCCCGTTTCCTGCCGGCGGAAAGCGTCCGGCCCGTCGGACTGGAGCCGGACGAGGCGATCATGCCCTATCCGGACCAGGGCCATCCCGGCTACCGGCTGCTGATGGAATATTTCTCCTATCCGGAAAAGTTCCATTTCTTCGATGTGAACGGCCTCGATCTTTCGAAGGCGAAGCATCACATCGACATCCTGTTCCTGCTCGACCAGCCGAAGCCGCGCCGGCTGTCGCTTGCCGAGGACACTTTCCAGCTCGGCTGCACACCGGTCATCAACCTGTTCCGCAAGACGTCCGAGCCGGTCCGCATCGACCACCGGCGCACCGAGTACCGTCTCTCGCCCGACCTGCGGCGGGAAGACACCACCGAGGTGCATTCGATCGAGCGCGTCTCGGCCTCGTCGGATTCCAGTTCGGAAGTGGAAGTGATCGCGCCCTATTTCGCCTACGACCATCATATGGAAGGCGCCGGCCAGCAATCCTTCTGGTATGCAAGGCGGCGCTATTCCAGCCGTGAGGACATCCGCGGCACGGAAATGTACATCTCCTTCGTCGATCTCGACATGGACCCGGCCGACCCGCCGAGCCAGACGGTCTTCGCCCACATGCTCTGCACCAACCGGCTGCTCGCCGAGCAGGTACCGCCGGGGGCGGAACTGCAAATCGAGGAGACGGTGCCGGTACACTGGATCAAGTGCCTGCACGCGCCGACCCCGCCGCGCTATCCGCCGATGGGGGGCGACACCTACTGGCGGCTGATCTCGCATCTCTCGCTGAACTTCCTGTCATTGTCCGATGGCGGGCCGAAGGCGCTGGCGGCCTTGCGCGAGATCCTCAAGCTCTACAGCTTCAACGAGACCTCCGCCGTGCATCAGCAGATCAACGGCATCCGCGAGATGGTCTGCCGCAAGGTTGTCCGCCGCACCGGAGAGGACGCCTGGCGCGGTTTCGCCCGCGGCACCGCGATCGACCTGATGTTCGACGAGAGCAATTTCGTCGGTTCGAGCGCTTTCGGGCTGGCATGCGTGCTCAACCGCTTCTTCGGCATGTATGCCGCCTGCAATTCGTTCACGGAACTGACGATCCGCAGCCGTGATCGCGATGGAATCTGGAAACAATGGCAACCCGTCGCCGGAACCGAGAGCCTGCTGTAGAGGAAAGCCTCCTCAAGGAAGGGCACCGCTTCGATTTCTTCCAGGCGGTGCGCTTGCTCGAACGCGGCCTGAAGCAGGGCGAGCCGTCGGTCGGTGAGCAATCCGTGCCGGAACAGGAACGCATCCGCTTCCGCTCGAAGGTGCGGATGGATTTCCCGGCCTCCGATCTCAACAAGGTCATCCCGCCCCGGGGTGACGAGACCCGCTACGAGGTCGATACCAACTTCCTGCCGGTCGGCGGCTTCAACGGGCCGCTGCCGCAGCCCTTTGTCCAGACCCTGCTCGACCGCACCAAGCGCCGCGATTTCGCGATGCGCGACTTCCTCGACATCTTCCATCACCGGCTGGTGTCGGTCTTCTACCGCATCCGCAAGAAGCACCGGGTCGCGCTCGATCTCAGCCATCCCGGCCGAACCCATTTCACGCGCTATTTCCTCTCGCTCCTCGGGCTCGGAACGCGCGGCATGGACGGGCGCCTCGGCGCCTCGGCCGCGGATGAACTGACGCCGGTCGCCGGCGCCGAGCGCAAGGGCGCGGAAGAGACTGCACGCCTCAAGGCGTTGCTCAATCCCTGGGGCGAGCGCACCTTGCCGGTGGACGACCGGGCGCTCATCCGCTTTGCGGGGTTGCTCAACCAGCGGCCGCGTTCCGCGATCGGCCTGGAGAAGTTCCTCGGCGGGCATTTCCGCGTGCCCGTGAAGGTTCGGCAGTTCGCCGGACAATGGCACGATCTCGATACGGACCAGTACACCAGCCTCGGCAAGGAAGGGCGCAACAACCGCCTCGGCATCGACGCCACGCTGGGCACGAAAGTCTGGGACAATACCTCGCGCATCGAGATCGAGGTGGGGCCGCTGGATGCCAGGACCCAGGCCGACCTGCTGCCGTCGGGCACCGGTTTCGCCAGTCTCTGCGCGCTCGCCCGGTTCTATCTCGGCGATTCCATCGACTTCGACCTGCGCTACCGTCTCGCCGCCGGCCAGACCGACCGCGTCCGTCTCGGCGCCGGAACCCGTCTCGGCTGGACATCCTGGCTCGCCACGGCGGCAAAGACCGGCGACGACAACCAGGCCGTGGTGCGCCCGAGGTTCCGTTGATTGTTTTCAACAGGCAAGAAATTGAAATCTTCATAGAGTGAACCTAGCCTATCTACAGAGGCTTGGATTGCTCGTCGTTCTCCTGCTAACTTCAGCGGTCGATCACAATTTCATAGGAAACATTCTCTAAAGATGGCAACAATCTTACCAAATGCACCGCTCGCTGAAGTGGTATTTGAATTGCGTTGGAGCATCCCGAAAATTGAGTATGCACCTCCTACGCTTGCACCTGACCCAAGTTATCCTGCGATTTTTGATGGTTTCGAAAAATACGCGAAGTCAGTTGGTTTTGGGACCATTAGAGACATTCACCCTGTCTACACTGGGCCGATCCATGGAGTCGCACGTAGATTCTACCAGACTGATGATTCTGGTTTTCCTCTTTTGCAACTTGGGCCTGGCATTATGGCCGTCAATGATTCCAGCCAGTATGAAGGGCAATCTTTTAAGGATCGCTGCATCCAGGCAACTCTCGCAATAAAATCATATTTCCCTAAGTTGAAATCTGGAAAGTATGATATTGTTAGAATGGAATTGAAGTATATAGATGTGTTTAATAAAGAGGTGGTGGGTACGATTAATTCCATTGATTTTTGCCGAGCTGCAACTAATTTACAGATAGATTTAATTGATTTTCTGAAGTCAGATGTGTTTAGAAAACAGGGATCTAATATTAGATTTCAGTATGACTCCGAAGTATCAAGTAAGTTTAGGTCAAGGTTTTCGTTCGACATTGGTAGTGGAAAGAATGAGGTGGATGATGTGGTTCGCCTCGAGAGTAGGGTTGTGTCTGCCGTAAAAGAGAGAATGCCTCGTATGAATTCGAAGAAATTTGGCGATGACATTGATGCTTGGTTAGAAGAGGCCCACAGTGTAACGAGTCCATTCTTTAGAGACTTTATCAAATCTGACGTCCTGCAAAAATTTAAGTAAGAAAACTGGAGGGAAACATGTCGTATCTTAGTCAGAACTTTAGTGAAGCGGATTTCAGAAAATCAACGACTATTGCTTCTTTTTTTGAGAAGGATTCAGATCCGGAAGATGTGCCGAGTGTAATTGATAATTACTCGCGAATTTATCCAGCAGAGTTGGGTAAATCCTATGACTATTTATCATCCAGTACGATCTATCCAGGATTAGAACAAAAACAATTTAGTGTTATTTATATTTCAAACAAGGTGATTTACCCAAAAAATTTCGTAGAATCTGACACTCTTGCTCAATCTATTGAGGAAAATTGGCAAAGATTGGCTAGTTCTAATATTGACATAGATCTATTCAAGAGGATTCTGATGTTCTCGAGTATGTCTGATGGATGGAGAGGTGAAGGGTCAAAAGCTCTATCACCTAAATCGCTTAAAACCTTTTTAGAGTTTTGGCGAGATGTCAATTGTAAGGCAAAAAAGCCAAATATTGCTCTTAGTCCGAGAGGGAATGTATATGCAGAATGGCATAAATCTTGGAAAAAGCATTTAGACATTGAATTTATGGGCGACGGTAGTGCGTTATTTGGCCTTTTGGATGGAGCATCGATTGTCGAGGGGCGTGAAACTGTGAATAACATTGTGTCTTTGGTATTAAATAGAAAAGAAAAACCATTATTGTGGAGTTAACAGTTGAGCATAGTGTTTCGTTCAAAAAAAGAGCTGGCTAGATACATTAGTGAGGCGGAGCGTCTTGGGGATGGGCACGCTGCGATTACAGCTTTTGTTGCAAATCCAGGTGAGGATCACTTATCTGTAAACTATCTTGAGCTAGAGGGTGTTGATGAAATTTCAAGATATTATGGTATAGTATTGCAAAAAAATAATAATGAGGTGGCTATTTGCACTCATAAAGTAGAGAGGTACGTTAGTTGCGGGCGTGGCGTAAATGTCAAGATAGAGTATAAAAAGAACATGGATTGGGAGGTGCATGGGGCGGGTTCAATTTATCCCGCATTTAAGCATCGGCCGGTTGCTGCGGTGCCTAGTAAGGGTAGGCCCAAAAGCTCTTCTCATTGTGGGGTGGAGTTCGTTTGCGAGATGGATGAATTGGCGAAGCAGAATTTCGCAAGAAAATTGGCGAAGAAGCCAAAATTTCATAAAATAATTCTCTAATTTTGTCCCATGGCGCATGATATCCGGACATTGGTCAGCAAGCTGAACGGCATCTGCCGCGAGGCGCTGGAAGGCGCGGCGGAACTCTGCGTCGCCGAGACCAATTACCATGTCGAGATCGAGCATCTGCTGACCCGGCTGGTGGAGGCTGGCGATTCCGACATCCGCCGGGCGTTGTCGCATTTCTCGGTCCGGCCGGAACAGGTGCTGGGTGACCTCCGTGCCGCCATCGACGGCTTCGAGCGGGGTGCGACCTCGACGCCGGCGCTGTCGCCGCATCTGCCGGCGCTGCTGTCTGCCGGCTGGAACGTCTCGTCGCTCGAACTGGGCGGCGGCAAGATACGCTCCGGCGCGCTGCTGCTGGCGCTGATGCAGGATGCGTCGCTCCGCGCGCTGGTGACCTCCCGGGTGCCGTCGCTTGGTGGTATCTCCGCCGAACGGTTGAAAGGCGCGATGGACGAGATCGCCCGCCATTCCATCGAGCAGGAAGAGGCCGCCGAATACGAGGATGCCAAGCGGGAGGCGGCCGGGCTGAAGAAATCCGCGGAGAAGAAGCCGAAATCGAAACCGAAGGACACGCCGCTCGACCGGGCGCGGGCCAAATCGAAGACTCCGACCCTCGATGAATATGCCGTCGACCTGACGGAGGAAGCGCGAGCGGGGCGCATCGATCCCATCGTCGGGCGCGACAGCGAGATCCGGCAGGTGATCGACGTGCTGTGCCGCCGCCGTCAGAACAACCCGATCCTCACCGGCGAGGCCGGTGTCGGCAAGACCGCCGTCGTCGAGGGTTTCGCGCTGCGCGTCGCCGAGGGCGATGTGCCGCCGTCCTTGCGCGATGTCGCGGTGCGTTCGCTCGATATCGGCCTGCTGCAGGCGGGCGCCGGGGTGCGGGGCGAGTTCGAGGAGCGGCTGTCCAACCTGATCGAGGAGATCAAGGCGTCGGCGGACCCGATCATCCTGTTCATCGACGAGGCGCACATGCTGATCGGGGCCGGCGGGGCGGCGGGATCGCAGGATGCGGCGAACCTGTTGAAACCGGCGCTGGCGCGGGGCGTGTTGCGCACCATCGCGGCGACCACCTGGGCCGAGTACAAGCAATATATCGAGAAGGACCCGGCGCTGACCCGTCGCTTCCAGGTGGTCCGTGTCGAGGAGCCGGACGTGGAGACCGCCATCGCCATGATGCGTGGCGTCGCCGACAAGCTTGCCCAGCATCACGGGGTCGAGATCGAGGACGAGGCGGTGCGCGAGGCGGTCCGCCTGTCGCACCGCTACATCACCGGCCGGCAATTGCCCGACAAGTGCATCGGCGTGCTGGATACCGCCGCCGCCCGCGTGGCGCTGGCGCGCGCCGGCGAGCCGCCGGAACTGGAAGATGCCCGCCGCGAGATCCAGCGGCTGGAAACCGAGATCGCGGTCGCCCGCCGGTCCGTTGAACGCGGTGTCGAAGAGGCTGCGCATCGGCTGAAGGATTACGAGGCTGCGCTGGATGCGGCGCGTGTGGAACAGGCTGAACTGGAAAAGCGCTGGTCCGCGGAATCGGTCCTGGTGAAGGAGATCGAGGCGGCAGGCGACCCGCCGCAGGTCGACAGGCTGGCCGAGCTGCATGCGCTGCAGGGTGATTCGCCGCTGGTGCCGATGTCGGTGGATGCGCGATCCGTCGCCAACGTGGTCGCCGGCTGGACCGGGGTGCCGGTCGGCCGCATGGTGACCGACGAGATCGATGCGGTGCTGGAACTGGAACGCCGGCTGGCCGACCGCGTGGTGGGCCAGGAGGACGGCCTGCGCGCCATCGCGCGCCGGGTCGCCACCTACCGCGCCGATCTCGGCGATCCCGGCCGGCCGGTCGGCGTCTTCCTGCTGGTCGGGCCAAGCGGCGTCGGCAAGACCGAGACCGCGCTCGCCATCGCCGACCTGCTCTATGGCGGCGAGCGCCAGCTGGTCACGGTGAATTTGAGCGAGTACCAGGAATCCCATTCCGTCGCCAAGCTGAAGGGCGCGCCGCCGGGCTATGTCGGCTATGGCAAGGGCGGGGTGCTGACCGAGGCGGTGCGCCGCAATCCCTACTGCGTGGTGCTGCTCGACGAGGTCGAGAAGGCCCATCCCGACATCATGGAAGTCTTCTACCAGGTCTTCGACCGGGGCTTCATGGAAGACGGCGAGGGGCTCGAGATCAACTTCTCGAACGTGCTGTTCCTGCTGACCTCCAATCTCGCGACCGACGCGATCATGGCATCCTGCGCCGATGGCGCCCGGCCGGATGCGGAGGCGCTGATCCAGACCATCCGCCCGGAACTGGTGCGCCATTTCAAGCCGGCGCTGCTCGGGCGAATGACCATCGCGCCCTACTATCCGCTCGGCAGGGAGCGGCTGCGCGATATCGTCGAGCTCAAGCTGGCGAAGATCGTCGAACGGTTCCGCGAACGCCGCCGTGCCGACCTCCGCGTCGATCCGGCGCTCATCGAGCATGTCGCCGCACTCTGCGCGGCGCCGGATGCGGGTGCGCGCGAGATCGACCGGCTGCTGACCAACGGCCTGTTGCCCGACCTCTCTTCAGAGGTGTTGCGTCACATGTCGGAGCGGCGGACATTCACGGCGGTCGATGTCACCCTCGACCCGGCTGGTTCTTTCGCCTACCGTTTCGTCGACGAGGGGACGTGACGTCCGCCACCGCAATCTGATCCGGGGATGGGCCCATGGCCGACGATTATTCACAGGACAACGTCTACCTTTCAGTCTCGACGCCGCTCGGGAAGGACAAGCTGGTGCTGCGCCGCTTCGGCGGCGAGGAGATGGTGTCCGGGCTGTTCCACTTCATGCTCGATTGCGCCTCGACCGAGGACGATCTCGACTTCGCCAAGATCGTCGGCAAGAACGCGACGATAAAGATGATTTTCCCGGACGATACGGAACGCTTCATCGACGGGATCGTGACCACCTTCACCCATACCGGGATCGATTCGACCTTCAGCTATTACACGGTCGAGATGCGGCCCTGGTTCTGGTTGCTGACGCTGGGACGCAATTGCCGGATTTTCCAGGAGAAGAGCACGATCGACATCATCAAGGCGATCTTCGACGACGCCGGGATGAAGGATTACACCGATTCCACCACCAAGACCTATTCGCCGCGGAACTACTGCGTGCAGTACCAGGAAAGCGACTTCGACTTCGTCTGCCGGCTGATGGAAGAGGAAGGCATCTTCTATTTCTTCGAACATGAGGATGGACTCCACAAGCTGGTCTTCGCCGACGATGCCGACGCCCACAAGCCCTGCCCGAACGTCTCGACCCTCGACATGGTGCCGACCGACCGGGCGGAGACCTTCCGCTCCGACGCTCTGCTCGGCTGCGCCTTCCGCCATTCGGTGACCACCGGCAAGGTCTCGCTCGACGACTACAATTACGAGACGCCTTCGACCGACCTGTTCGTGAAGGCCGAGGGCGACTGGAAGCAGGAATTCTACGAATATCCCGGCCGCTACGATGCCAAGGCATCCGGCGAGAAGCTCGCCTCGCTGCGCCTCGAGGAGCTGGAGCACCATGCCGCCGTGCTGAGCGGAGAGACGACGGCGCTGAGCCTGACGTCCGGCCACACCTTCACGGTGAGCGGCCATTCCCGGAAGGATGTCGACAACAAGAAGTTCATGCTGACGTCCGTCGCGCACCGGGGAACCGTCGAGCATTACGGCAATAATTTCGAGGCGATTCCCTCGGATACCCCGTTCCGGCCGCGCCGGGTGACGCCGAAGCCGCGCATACACGGCACCCAGACCGCTGTCGTGACCGGCTCCAGCGGAGAGGAGATCTACACCGACAAGCTCGGGCGCATAAAGGTCCAGTTCCACTGGGACCGGGAAGGCAAGAAGGACGAGAACACTTCCTGCTGGATCCGCGTCGCCCAGCCCTGGGCCGGCAAGAGCTGGGGCAGCTGGTGGATCCCGCGCATCGGCATGGAGGTGGTGGTGACATTCCTGAATGGCGACCCGGACCGGCCGCTGGTTACCGGTGCGGTCTATAACGGCGACAACGCGCTGCCGCTGCAATTGCCGGGCGAGATGACCAAGTCGACCATCAAGTCGAACTCGTCGAAGGGCGGCGGCGGCTTCAACCAGTTCCGATTCGAGGACAAGAAGGGCGACGAGGAGGTCTATTTCCACGCCCAGAAGGACCACAACCTGACCATCGAGAACGACCGCTTCATGGAAGTGCTTCACGACGAGAAGACCGAGATCACCAACGACCGCTCGATCGAGGTGAAGGAGGGCAACGAGACCCATACCGTCACCAAGGGCAACTACACCAAGACCATCAAGGCCGGGAACCGCACGATCGAGGTCACCAAGGGCAACGAGACCCACAAGGTCGTCGCGGGAACGCGCACCCTTTCGGTCAAGAAGGACGAGAAGCACACCAACGACGCCAACTTCACCCAGGACGTGAAGGGCGACTACAAGCTGACCGTGAAGGGCAACCTGACCATCGACGTCACCGGTTCCGTCACCTTCAAGGCCGGCAAGGACATGACCTGCCAGGCCGGCACCTCGCTGACCAACAAGGCGGGCACCGAGCTGACCGACAAGGCCGGCACCAACCTGACCAGCCAGGCCGGCGCCAACTGGACCGGCAAGGCGGGCGCCAATGTCGATCTCAAGGCGGGCGCCATGATGAACGTCAAGGCGAGCGCCACCGGCACCGTCGACGGCGGCGGCATGCTGACCGTCAAGGGCGGCCTGGTGAAGATAAACTGATGGCCGACGAAGCCGACATCCTGCCCGGGGACACGGGTGCCGCGCCGAACGGTGAACCGGTCGTCGAGGCAATCGAGGAGTTCCACGACAACGGCCAGCCGAGCGCGCGCTACCGCACCGTCAACGGCAAGCCGGACGGGCTTTATGAAAGCTTCGACGAGACCGGTGCGCCGTCGGGGCGGATGCATTTCCGCGACGGGGTGCTGCATGGCGAGCTGATCGCCTACGGCGCCACCGGACGGCCTGTCCAGCGGGCGAACTACCGCGACGGACTGCTGAACGGCGAGATGCTGAATTACGACGACCACGGCCGTATCGCCCAGCGCATCGACTACCGCAACGGGGTGATCGAAGGGCGCATGGTGCTCTATGCCGCCGGCCGCGAGCAATCGGTGATCCGCTATCGCGGCGGCAAGCGGGAAGGCGTGATGACCGTCTATCACGACAACGGCCGGGCGAGCGCGGAGATGACCTATGCCGCCGATATGCTGAACGGAGAGACGCGCTACTTCGACGAGCACGGCCGGAAGATCCGCCGCAGCCATTATGCGGACGATCTGCTGGAGGGCGAGGACCACGAATTCTGGGACGACGGTGATATCCGGGTTGAAAGCTATTATCATTTGGGGCTGCTAAATGGTCCCCGCGTGGTCTACCATCGCAACGGGCGGGTCCAGGAACGCAGCCACTGGGCGAAGGGCCAGCCTGTCGGTGAAACCGAGCGCTATGACATGAAAGGCAAGCGTCTCGGGGAAGAGGGCGAGAAACGCAGCTGGATTGCACGCAAGGTATCCGGGGAGGAAGGAGATGGCTGAAGGTTCACGACAGATGATTCTGGATGTCCTGACGGGACAACAGAAGCTCGTCTTCAGCAAGATGGCGTCGAAACTGGTGCTGGCTGACTGGCGGGTGCCGGACGCCGAGGACGACTTCGTCATGAAGCTCCGCGCCCATCTCGAACTCGACAACGACCCGCCGAAGGGCGCGGTCTTCGAGGAGATCGATTTCGGCGTCTTCGATTCCAAGAAGGCGCGCAATGCGGCGATGGTGCTGCTGTTCCTGATCTCCTATGCCGATGGCCACTACCATTCTGCGGAAGCAGAACTGCTGGAAAGCTGGGCCGCCAGCATGGGCATTTCACCGCAGGAAACCGAGCGGATGCGCAACTGGGCCGAGCGTCATATCGACCAGATGCGCGAAGTCATGGATTTGCTGCGCGACTAGGCTCCACCCCGCCGTTTCTCAGCCGTTCCGGCGCGCCACGATCATGTGCACGGCGTATTCCGTATAGCTCCGGTCATGCTGGCGTGTGGCCCAGGGCTGACGCTGTATCTCGCCGCTGATCGACCAGCCATGATCCTCCAGCAATCCCCGCAATCTCGCCTCGCCGGCGCCATGGTCGGGGGCGCGTTGCGAATGTCCGCCGATCCAGCCTTCGGTTCTCGTCACTGCCGGCGACCAGTCATAGGGGGTCGCCATCAGCAGCCAGCCGCCCAGCCTGGCTATCCGCGACAGCCCGGCAACCAGGTCGGCCGGGCTTGCGACGCTGTCCAACGCGTTGAGCGAGACGATCAGCGCGAAGGTGGCATCCTCGAAAGGCGGCAGGCTGGCGTCGGCGACCCAGAAATCGGCATTGTCGGCGCCGGGCAGCGCGACATCGAACTGCCGGCGTTCATAGACCAGCCCCGTGCGGCGCCGCGGATAGCTGACCGTGCCGTCTAGCAGCACCGATTGCGCGAGCCGGATCATCGAGAAATTGAGGTCGATCCCGAGCGTCGGACGGCGGTAGCGTTCGGCGAGGCGGAACACGGTGCGCCCGACCGAGCACCCGGCGTCGAGCACCGGTCCCTCGGGCAGGGTTCCGACCATCGCGAGACCGGCTTCCAGGCAGCGCAGCACCGCGCCCGGGCGCGGTCTCTCGCTCGTCTCCGCCGGGTCAAGACCGGCATAATGATCCCAGGCATAGGCGCCGAGATGCTGGCGGGTCAGGTCGAACAGGCTGCCGCCGCCGATACCGTCGCCGATGACGCTCTCGATTTCCGCCGCGAGGTCGTCGCGCAGCAGGATATGGCTCTGATGGTCGTTCAGGTAGGAGCGGATATCGCCGATCAGCAACGGCGCGCCGTCGATCACCGGGTATTCCTGCACCGTGTCGCCGTCGCCGCCATGCAGGATGCCGGCGGTGACATGCCCGTCCCGGCGGTCGAAGGTTGCTGCGAGCCGCACGCCTTCCGCCCGGCCGGACCGCATCAGGCTGCCGGGACAGGCGGGGCGGAACCGGTCGAACAGCTCCGGCCGCATGGCGGGTTCAGCCGCCGATCATGACGGTCGGGCAGCCGGGACCGATCACCTTGCCGACCGGCGCCGGTATGGGCGCAACACAGCTCGGATGGCTGGTCAGGTCGTTGAGCCGGCCGGCCGGCATGCTTTCGATCATCACGGTCGCCGACCCCTTCATGATCATGCCGGGTCCGCCGGGCACGCAGCCGGGCAGCATGCAGGGCGCGGACTGGTCCATCACGCGGGCCGCGGGCGGACCGCCGATCATCACCGTCGCAGCCCCCTTGATGATGGCCAGAGGCAGGCCGGGATGCGGCACCGGTGTCGGCACGGGGGCGGCGGGATGGATCGGCGCATGGCAATGCGGCGAATCCTGCTTGATCATATCGCCAAGTCGCGCGGCAGGCGGCATGGCCCGGTCTCCCTCTTGAGTGCAAGGCGGGAAGTCTAGCAGCCCGCCGCCCGCCCTGCCATGGGGGAGTGTGGGGAGGCAGGACCAACGTCATCCTGGGCCGCCGCTTCGCGCCATCCAGGATGACGACGTTGATCCGATGTTCCGGAATCCGAGAGATCTGAATGAGCAACAGTCGTAGGGCGCGGATAACTCTTCGCGAATTCATTCCCACACCTTCGATATCTTCAACAATTCCTGTCCCATCATTGCAGATTTACTGTCTGGTAAGCGTTCTGTGGTTTCGTGCAGTCGGGTCATCTTCGATCCGTGCTATCAAATGGATGGTCAGCGATGTCGATCACGCCGATGAAGTCTGCCTATGATCCTGCTCCGGAATTCCTCAGGGAGCCGGCGCCGGACGACGAGACGCTGTCCTATCCCGGGGAAACCGAGGAACAGCCGTCACGGTGGCGCGTCGGCAAGGTCGAGGCTGCAATGGCCGGAGGCGTGAACATGCGATTTGTCCTGATCGCGGGAATAGTGCTGGCGGGCATGCTGATCTTTCTCGCCGGCATGTTCACCGGTGCGGCGCTGGTGGCGCCGGAACCGGTTGAAAGCCGGACCGGCATGTCGTCGTCCGGCCCCGCCGCCGCCGGCAATCCGGGTACGGCGACATCCGAGACCCTGATGGCGCCGAAGTCGGGCGTGCCGGCACAACCATCGATTAAAGTACCGGCACCCAAATCCACGCCGGCCGTCCCCAAACCCGTCATCACACCCGATCCCGGCCCGGCTGCGCCTGCGGCCGCCCAGGCCGAGGCCCCGGCCGCCGAAGCACCGGCCGCCG
>JAVKCR010000495.1:0-6380 GCA_040222645.1 Rhodospirillales bacterium | reverse complement strand
GGTGCGCGGGATGACCGATACATCAGGTTCCTTGAGCTCGGAAAGATATGAAACTTCAAGCTGTTGAGCCAATTCGGCCGGCTCGTTGCCGGCTGCCGGAACAGTGCCGATCAGGGGCAGCACGATGGAGCCATCCGGCAGTATGGTGACATCCTGATTCAGTTCGGGAGAATAGGGGTGAACGATGCTTACCTGGTCCCCTGCCTGCAGCCTGTATGAGGGCTGCGAATCGTTCCAGGCCAGAAAGCGCGAACTGCTCTGTTGCGGGGCTGTGGTAGTGCATCCAGCGAAAGTGACGGCCATGAGCAGACAGCAAGCAACCGGCAAACGGAACGCCTTCCCGGCGGATCTCCCTGCCATGCCGTGCTGCTGCGTCCTGTCCTCGCCCGGCATCTGCCGTCCCCGGAATGTCGTGATGGCCGCCGATGGTCGCCGCCGGCCGCGAATCGCCCGTATTGTCCGACCGAAATGAACGCGCCGCAACCGGTCAGCAACAACCGCCCGGGCGACACGAGACGCCAGCAGAGCCGGTCGCAACCGGCGCCGCCGTCCTATGGCCTGCGCGACCTCCTGACCGAGATTTTCTACAACCGGCCGCTGGTGATGACGACGCTCGCGATCCCGATCGTCGCCGGCATCGTCGCCACCTTCTTCCTGCCGACGATCTATGACGTCACGGCGCGCCTGCTGGTGCTGGTCAGCCGCGAACACGTGGCCGGCGGCGGTCTCGGCAATGCCGGTTTCGCGCAATCCTTCGATGCCCAGGCGCGTATCGTCCAGGCCGAAGCGCAGATCCTGCGCAGCCGCGGATTGCGGGAGGAGGCCATCCGCATCATCGGCCCGGAGACCGCCTATCCGGCGATCGCCGCCAGCCTGATCGGCAAGGAGAACGAGGAAGCCCTGATCATCAAGGCCGCCGAACGCCTCGACATGGATACCGAGGTGCAGCTGGTGCCGGGCACCAACGTCCTGTCGATCACCTACGAGCACCCGGACCCGAGGATCGCCGCCCGGATGCTGAACACCATCGTCGATCTCTATATCGCCCGGCGGCAGGAAATCTTCACCGACGTCACGCCGGCCGCCCTGACCGATGAGCTGACCCGGCTTGAAACCAACATCGCCGAGATCGATGCCGACCTGAGGATGCTCCGCACCCGGTCGGGGGTGAGCGATATCGACGCCCAGCGCGCCGCCCTGATCGCGCGGCTGAACCAGTTCCAGTCGGCGCAGATTTCCGCCGGCGTCGATACCGAAGCCCTGTTCGCCCGGGTCGCCGAACTGGAGCAGTCGATCGACCGGATTCCGGAGAAGGTCGACCTGTTCGTCGATGACGGCAACACCACGGCGATGAACAACGCGCTGGATAACGTGCGCGAACTGGAACTGGAACGCGCGAAGCTGGCGGATCGCTACCAGGATGGCAGCCGCTTCATCCGCGAGATCGACGAGCGCCTCGACGTGGCGCGGCGCATCGTCGAGACCTTCCAGAAGCTGCGCATCGACCGCGAACGCAAGGGCCGCAACACGGTCTACGACAACCTGCTGCAGCAGATCATCTCGCTCTCCGGCGAGCGCCAGGCGGTCGAGGCGAAGATGGATGCGCTGGAATCCGCCATCGAGGTGACCAGCCGCCAGCTCGGACGCCTCGACGAGGTAGAGTCGGAATTCCGGAAACTGCAGCTGCGCCGCCTCGTTCTCTCGCAGAGCTACACCGAATATGCCGGGCGCGTGCAGCAGGAACGGCTGGCCCGCGCGCTCGAGAACGCCTTCGAGGACCCGACGATCCGCGTCATCGAACGCGCCGAGGTCCCGGTCGAGGGGCGCAGCATCCGCCTGCAGGTGCTGGTGCTCTCGATCATCGTCGGCATCGGGCTCACCGCCGGCATCGTCTATGTCCGCGCCATCAGCCGCGCCGTCTTCATCAGCGCCGAGGGCGCACACCGGTCGCTCGACCTGCATGTCTTCGCCATCGACGAGAAGCGAAGCGGCGGCGAACTCAACCTGTTCATGGAGATGAACCGGCTCTACTTCATGCTCGATCCGCCGATCGAGGAGGATTACTGCGTCATCATGCAGATCGTCGGGGCGACGCCGAACGAAGGCACTTCGACGGTGGCCCGCGAATTCGCCCTCGTCGCGGCCCAGCAGATCGCCGGCGACGTCCTGCTGCTCGATCTGAACACGGGCAAGGAATCCCAGTTCGACACGATCTCCGAACGTCTGACCGACCGTTTCGGTGAACCCGGGGCGCCCGAGGAGACGTCCGTACGGACCCGCTCGCTCTGGCGCTCCACGTCGCAGGCGCTCGACCAGGGCTCGACGGCGATCGATATGACGCTCCACCGGCTCGGCCATTCCAATCTCGTCGTGTCCCGGATCGACCCCGACAGCCTGACGTCGGCCGGCACCATCCAGCTCAATACCGGCGATGGTTTCTGGCAGTCGCTGCATGGCAATTTCCGGCTGGCGATCATCGATTCACCGTCGCTGATCCGCAATTATGACGGCCTCTCCGTCTCCAAGCGCGCCGATGCGACGATGCTGGTGATCACGGCGGAGAAGACCCGCAAGCCGGTCGCCGAGCTGCTGCGCGACCGGGTTACCGAGAATGACGGCTATGTCAGCGCGTTGATCTTCAACCGCCGGCGGCGCTACATCCCCTCGATTTTCTACAAGCTGCTCTGACCATGACGGGGCGACCCGACATACCCTGCCGCAGGCTCGGCGGCATGCCGGTCGCGGCGCTCGACCGGCATGCGCTCGCGAACCGGATGTCGCAGGATTGCGCGGCGGCCCGCGCCGGTGAAAACGCCCGCCCCCGGCTGGTGTTCAGCGCCAACGGCCACGCGCTGTCGCTCAATGCCGCCGACCCCGACTTCACCCGGCTTGCCGGCGCCGCCGACATCCTCCATGCGGACGGCCAGCCGCTGGTGATCTTCTCGCGCCTGACGCCCGGGCTGACGATCCCCGAACGCACGGCCACCACCGATTTCTTCCACGACGCGGCCGAGATCGCCTTGCGCGACGGCCTCTCCTTCTACTTCCTCGGCGGCGCCGAGGAGGTGCTGCGCCGCGCAATCGATGCGGTCAAGGCGCGCTATCCGGACCTGAAGATCGCCGGGGCGCGGAACGGCTATTTTCCCGCCGGACGCTGGCGGGAGGTAGCGCTCGAGATTGCCGCCACCCGTCCGGACGTGGTCTGGGTCGGGCTCGGGCGGCCCTACCAGGAACGCTTCTCCGTCGCCGCGCGCGATCTGCTCGGCGGCGCCGGCTGGATCAAGACATGCGGCGGGTTGTTCGGTCACCTCGCCGGGACGGAAAAGCGCGCACCGCGATGGATGCAGTCCCTCGGTCTCGAATGGCTTTATCGGCTGGTGCAGGACCCGCGCGGCAAGGCGCGCCGTTATCTCGTCACCAACCTGCATGCGCTCTGGCTGCTCGTGACGCGGTCCGGCAGATGAGCGGGCGAAGCGGCATCCTGCAGATCGTCACCCAGCTGGAGGCCGGCGGCGCGCAGCGTTGCGCCATCGAGAACGCCCGGGAATTCCGCCGCCGGGGCATCGCGACCGAAACCTGCTTCCTGTACCGAAAACGCGATGTCTGGTCCGGCGAACCGGGACTGGTCTGCCTGCTCGGCCGCCCTCCCCGCTCGATTGCCGACTACATCACAATCTTCCACCGGCTATGGCGAATGCTTCGGCGGCGTCGGCCGGAAACCGTGATCGCCTACAGCCACTACGCCAACGTCTTCGGTTGCCTGTTCGCGCTGCTCTCCGGCGTGCCGAAACGGGCGGCTAACCAGACCGGCCTGCCCGACCGCATCCCGGCGATGGCCCGCCGGCTGGATTTCCTGTTCGGGTGTGCCGGTGTCTATACCGCCATCATCGCCAATTCGCGGACGACCTTCGAGGCGCTCGCCGCGCGCCCGCCGGGCTATGCCGCGCGCCTGCAGATGGTGGCGAACGGGATCGGCCCGCCGGCAACGGCACTGACGAGAACCGAAGCCCGCCACCGTCTCGGCATCCCCGAGGCGACCTGTGTCTTCGTCACCGTCGGGCGGCTGGCCGAGGTCAAGAACCACGCCCGGCTGATCGAGGCGATGCGCGGAATCGACGATGCTGTCCTGCTGATCGCCGGCGACGGCGAATGCCGGGAGGCGCTGGCGCGCATGTGCAGCGACCCGGCCCTTGGCGGCCGCGTACGACTGCTCGGCGAGGTGGCGCCCGACGATCTCGGCGACCTGTTCGCCGCGGCCGACGCCTTCGTGCTGCCCTCGCTCTGGGAAAGCTTCGGGCTGGCCGCCGTGGAGGCCGTCGCCGCCGCACTGCCGGTCGCGGCATCCGACATCCCGGCGCTCAGGGAAGTGCTGTCGGTGGAGACCGGTCATGGCGCGCTCTACTTCGCACCGGATTCCGTCGAGGTAATCGCTGACGCGCTGCGGACCATGCGTGACGATGCGGCCCTGAGAACGGAGATCGCGGCGTCGCTCACCCCGGTCGCACAACGTTACGGTGTATCCGCCATGGCCGACGGCTTCCTCGAAGCGAGCCGTCATGGCCGCTGACCGCCCGCTCCGCAGCGACGCCGCCTGGTCCGTCGCCGGCCGGGGCGGGGCGGCCATCGTCAACCTCGCGGCGCTCGCGATCTATTCCCGCCTGCTCGGCCCGGCCGAGTTCGGCATCTTCGCGCTGGTGCAGGCGTCTGCGATCATCCTCCATAACGGCCTGTTCCACTGGCTCGAGGCGGCGATCCTGCGGTTCGTGCCGGCCAGCAGGAGCGGCGGCCCCGACCCGATGCCTGCCCTGGGGCGCGGTTATGCCCTTGCCGTCGTCAGCCTCGTCGCCCTGGCCCTGCTCTCGCCGTTCGTTTCAGGCATTTCCGCCATCACCATTGTCGGGCCGATGCTGCTGATGACGCTCGGCGAAGCCGCCTCGAACGGCGCCGCAGAGTTCCATCGCGCGGCCGGCAGGCTGCGAAGCTATGCCGTCCTCGTGCTGCTCCGGGCCACCTTGTCTGCCGGAGGCGGAGCGATCTTACTGCTGCTGCACGGACAGGCGGCGCATCACGCCGTCCTCGGCCATGCCGGAGGATGCCTCGCCGTCGGGCTGATCGGCATGATGTGGCGCCGACCGCGCCTGACCGCACGCCGACCGGCCCTGGCGCTCCGCGACATCGCCGGCTATGGCTGGCCGCTGTCGGCCTCGCTGGTCGCCCGGCTCGCCGCCCAGCGGCTCGACCGGTTCATCGTCGCCTGGCTGCTCGGGCTGGAGGCGGCCGGCATCTACGCGCTGGCTTTCGATTTCGTCCGGCGCGCCATCGGCGTACCGCTCGCCATGGTCAATCTCGCCACCTATCCCCGCATGAGCGCAGCCGCCGATCGCGGCGACGAGGCGGAGATCACCCGCCTGGCAAGACTGAACTGGCGCGGGCTCGCGCTCGCCGGCCTGCCGCTCGCCGCCGGTCTCGCGGCGATCTCTCCGGTGCTGCTGCCGGTGCTGTTCGGCGCTGCTTTCGGCGGCAATGACGCCACCGCCGTGGCCGCGCTGGCCGCCGCCGCGATCCTGCTGGAAGCGGCGCGCGTGCAGCATTTCGACCTCGCCTTCATGCTCCGGCGCGAAACATTGCCGCTGCTCGCCATCAGCCTCGTCACCCTCGCCGCCGCCGCTGCGGGCTGCATCGCGCTTGCGCCGGCCTTCGGACTGCCGGGCGCCGCCACCGCGGCATTGCTGGCGGCAACGATTGCCCTGGCGCTTTCCATCGTTCTCGGCAGGCGCCGGCTGGTCATGGACGCGGAGATGTCCCGCACCGTCTCCATCGGCATCGGTGCGCTGCTGATGGGCTGCGCCGTCGCCGCCCTCGGCTCGATGCTCGACGGGCTTCCCGGCGCGCTGCTCGGCATCGGCGCCGGCGTCGCGATCGTCACGATCTATGCTATTGTCGTGCCCGCACCCGGCCTTCGCGAGCTGATCCGGAAGGAGACCTGATGTCGCCGCTGCAGAACCTGCGCGCGCTGCCTGCAAGCCTCCGTGGCGCCGCCCTGGAGCGCAATCCGAGCGGCTTCGAGACCGGGCTTGCGGCAGTGGTGTTCCTGTTCGCGTCCGGCCTGTTCGCGCCGGAAATCGCGCCCGATATCGGCGCCTTCAAGATCAACGACTTCTTCGTCGCGATGGGCGCCGGGGTCGGCTGGAGCATCCTGCTGACGAAAATGCGCGGCGGTTTCAGATGGCTCGACCACCGTATCCTGCTGCCGCTGATCGCGTTCTATTTCTTCGTCGGCATCACGATCATGTGGAGCGGCCAGCCAGGGTCGGCAAGCGCCCGCTATCTCGGCTTCATCCTGGTGACGGGCTGGACGATCTACCTGGCGCTGCGCTTCG